>JACOEJ010000058.1 GCA_024998645.1 Nitrospira sp. | reverse complement strand
AGCAGATGATGATCGAGAGAGACGCCGAAACGAACCAGCTTTTTCATGCTCCTCCAGTGCTACGATTTTACAGAACGTAGCACTGACGGAACGCACACGTCAAGATAGGGCAGAGCCCGTGATCGGCCTGCTCTTCAATAGCGGGGAGAACTATTCGCCTTGAATGGGGATATACATCGCATTGCCCTGCCGGTTGACGAGCAGGAGCGCGAGGTCGGTCGGTTTGAGCGGGTCGGCAATTCGTTGGAAGGTGGCGAAGTTGTGGATGGCCTGACGGTTGAGCTCGAGTACGACGTCGCCCGGTTGCAGGCCTGAGGATTCGGCGAGGCTGCCTTCTTCGATGTCGGTGACCACCACACCGCTGTTCACGGAGAGATCCATCTGCCTGGCCAGCGGAGGCGTGACGTCATCAAAGACGACTCCCGTCAGCGGGTGCGCGATAGAGGCAGCCGCGGCGGTCTGGCTTTTCTTCGCCCGTTCCCGCGGGGCTTCCTGAACTGTCAATTCCGCTTGATAAGATTTGCCCTCGCGAATGAGGTCCAGGCGATGCTTGCTGCCGATCGGCGATTGCGCCACGAGATTGCGCAGCTGCCCGCTATCCATCACGTCACGGCCGTCGAACCGCACCACCACATCCCCGCGCTTGAGCCCGGCCCGCTCCGCCGATCCCTTCGCTTGCAGGTCGGTCACAATCGCGCCCTTGACGTCCGGCAGGCGAAAGATTTTCCCCAGTGACGGACTCACGTCCTGAGTCGAGGCCCCGAGAAATCCCCGGACGACCCGGCCGGTCTTGATCAAACTCTGCATCGCGGCCCGCGCCATGTTGCTCGGAATCGCAAAGCCGACGCCGACACTGCCGCCGGTCGGGCTCGCGATGGCCGTATTGATCCCGACCAACTCACCGTTGACGTTCACCAGGGCACCGCCGGAATTCCCGGGATTGATCGGCGCATCGGTCTGAATGAAATCCTCGAAGTCGGCCACGCCGACGTCCGCTCGCCCCACCGCGCTGACGATACCAAACGTCACCGTTCGGCTCAGCCCGAGCGGGTTTCCGATCGCCAGTACAAACTCTCCGACGGCCAACGTGCTGGAGTCCGCCCAGGGCACGGTCGGAAGGTTCGTTCCATTGATCTTGACCACCGCGACATCCGTCTTCGGGTCGGTGGCCACCACTTTCCCTTTGTACTGCCGCCGGTCGGCCAGAATCACTTCCACATCCACCGCATCGGCCACAACATGGTTGTTCGTAATGATGTAGCCGTCCGGCGAGACGATCACACCGGAGCCTTGTCCATACTGGCGCCGCGCCGGCGGCTCCTTGAACAGGCCGAACGGGAGCGTCTCATCACTGAACGCTTGATCGCGCACCATCACCGTGGAGGCAATACTCACAACAGCGGGAATGACCTTGATGGCCGTGGCCTTTACCTGACTTTGTAGATCGTGGCCATTCGCGACGGGCACCAGATGCGTCGCAGCAGGGCCAGGCCCGGCTACCAGGAGATTTCCCAGGCAGAGACTCAGAGTCCATGTCGCGATAACAGTCGTTCGATTCATAGCCGTGTTGCGAGAATACCAGTTGTCTTGGAATCTGTGAAATGCCGTGGCCAGGGTACCATGCAGGAATAACGAGCGCACTTATAATTCGATATGCCGCAGCCGGAGCGCGTTCGAAATGACCGACACCGAACTGAACGTCATCGCAGCGCTGGCAATCATAGGACTCAGCAACAACCCGGTGAACGGATACAGCACGCCGGCGGCAATCGGCACACCCAGCAGGTTGTAGGCAAAGGCAAAGAAGAGATTTTGCCGGATGTTTCGCATCGTCGCCACACTCAAATGGCGCGCCCGAACGAGCGCCTGCAAATCGCCCTTCAGCAAGGTCATGCCGGCATTTTGCACCGCTATGTCGGCACCCGTACCCATCGCGATTCCGACATCGGCCAGCGCTAAGGCCGGCGCGTCGTTTACTCCATCTCCCGCCATCGCCACGATCCGCCCCCCGGTTTTGAGCTCACGGACGATATGTCCTTTCTGTTCCGGCAGCACCCCGGCCCTCACCTCATCGATCCCGAGCTGCTTTGCGACGGCATCCGCCGTGCGCTGATGGTCACCGGTCACCATGACCAAACGGAGCCCATCGGCTTTCAATCGCCGAACGGCGTCTGCCGAGGAGGCCTTAATCGGATCGGCCACCCCTAACAAGCCGGCTGCCTTCCCATTCACCGCCACAAACATAACCGTCTGCCCTCGCTCACGAAACGCGACCGCCTCTTCCTCCAGCACTTCCAGAGTCTGCCCGACCACACCGCCGCTGTCGCTCAAGAACGCCGCCGTCCCGATCGCCACCGACTGGCCGTCAATGGTGCCGGTCACGCCTTTTCCGGTGATAGCCAGGAACTGCTTCACCGGAACCAATGTGATGCCACGTGCCCGCGCACCGGATACCACAGCCTCAGCCAGCGGATGCTCACTGCCCTGTTCGAGACTGGCGGCAAACCGCAACACATCCTGATCGCTATAAGGCGGCACAAACCGGACGGAGGCCAGCACCGGCTTTCCTTCGGTAAGTGTGCCGGTCTTGTCGAACACGATCGTATCCACCTTCCCGAGCACTTCCAGTGCTTCGGCTTTTTTGACCAACACACCGGCCGTGGCTCCGCGGCCCGTCCCCACCATAATAGACATCGGCGTCGCCAGTCCCAGTGCGCAAGGGCACGCGATGATGAGCACGGCTACCGCATTGACCAACGCGTAGGCAAGCTTGGGTTCCGGGCCCCACACAATCCAGGCGCCGGCAGTCAGCACCGCCGCTGCCACCACCAACGGCACAAAATACCCGGCCGCCGTATCGGCCACCCGTTGAATCGGCGCCCGGCTCCGTTGCGCGTCACTGACCATTTGCACAATGCGCGCAAGCAGCGTGTCTCTGCCGACTTTCTGCGCCTGCATCAGCAGACTACCCGTGCCGTTCATCGTGCCGCCGGTCACCATCGAGCCGACCGTCTTCTCCACCGGCATCGATTCACCCGTCAGCATCGACTCATCGACGGCAGAACCTCCATCGACGACGATGCCATCGACCGGGATACGCTCACCCGGCCGCACACGAAGCCGGTTTCCGACCTGCACCTGGTCGAGCGGCACGTCGAGTTCCCGGCCATCCCGTACAACCCGCGCCGTCGTGGGAGCCAGTCGCAACAGCCCCTTGATAGCCGACGTGGTCTGGCTTCTCGCACGAAGCTCCAGAATCTGACCGAGCAACACCAACACCGTGATCATTGCGGCCGCTTCAAAGTACACCGCCACGCCGCCGCCATGCTGATGAAAGGAGGCCGGCAGCCACTCGGGAATGACCGTCCCGACGGTACTGAATCCATAGGCAGCACCGGTGCCGATCGCAATCAAGGTAAACATGTTCGGAGCCCGATTGACGATCGAGGCCCAGCCACGCTGAAAAAACGGAAACCCGCCCCAGAGCACGACCGGCGTCGCCAGCAGGCATTGCACCCAATTCAATCGTGCGCCGCCCAGCGACTGATGCAGCGGTTGCCCCGGAATCATGTCCGACATCGCCAGGAGCATCACCGCAACCGCAGGCCCAAGGCTCCACCAGAACCGTCGGCTCATGTCGTCGAGTTCCGGATTCGGTCCCTCTTCCATCGTCACGATCTTCGGCTCCAGCGCCATCCCGCAAATACGGCAGGCGCCGGGCTTCGTCTCAAGGATCTCGGGATCCATCGGACAGATGTACTCGACTATCGCACCGGCTGGAACGGCAACTTCGCGGGCCGGGCGCTGATCCGGCGGTATTAAATAGTAGGCGGGGTCATTCTTGAATTTGGTCAGGCAACCCGTCGCACAGAAGTAATAGGTTTTCCCTTCATGCACATGTGAGCCGGCCGCCGTCTCTGGCTGTACCGTCATGCCGCAGACCGGATCGAGTGCACCGGCGGCGGCAGGCGCCGCCGGTATCATCATCGGTAGCGGTTTTCGTGCTGTGGGCGAGAGGGGAATCGTGATGAGAGGAACTGACGCCTTACTCAAGGCCTTCTCAGGGTCGGCACGAAACCGATCGAGACAGGAGGTCGCGCAAAAGTAGTAGGTCTGGCCCTTGTACTCAAACCGACCGGCAGCCGTGGCCGGATCGACCGTCATCCCGCAGATCGGATCAATCGCCATTTTCCCTCAAAAAGTGCTGAGCCTGAAGTGCTGAGTGCTCGGTTTACAGGCTCTCCCAACCTCAGCACTCAGGACTTTCAAGATCACTTCTTCTTGTCTGCATCCAGGATGCTGTGGATCACCAGTTTCAAATTGTCCGGATCGATCTGTTCGACTTTGATGTTGCCGTCGATCAACACCGTCGGCGTCTGCTGCACCTTGATACGCTCGCCCCATTTCCGGCTCTCTTCTAAGGCCTTGGCCGGCTTGCCGCTCGCCATACCCTCTTCAAACGCCTTGGGATCGAGTCCGACTTCCTTGATCAGGACTTCGCGCAACGAACGATCCAGCACGCCGGTCACTTTTTCCGTATGAATCGTCCGGAAGAGGACCTTCTTCATCTCATCCCCTTTGCCCATCGTCCGGGCCTGTTCATACATATCGAACGGCGTCGGCAATTTGCCCTGGAAAACCGGGAACCCCACCATCGTGACTTCGATCTTGTCGCCGAATTCTTTCTTGAGAAGCGCCACTCCTTCACCGTCAAAGCGATGGCAATGAGGGCAATAGAAATCGGCAAACTCGATCAGCTTCACCTTCCCCGGTTGATGCGTGGACTTTTCGTCCTTGAGGACTTCAAACTTCCCCTTCAACTCAGGCGTCGCCGCAGAAACTCCCACGGAATTTCCCAGCGCCATAGCGACGCCCACGGCCACGAGAGCGCCACGCCATCCCCACTTGCTGCTGTGCGTCATGTCCTGCTCCTTTCGAGATTGTCCAACCCTGCGTTCCATTATAACGGATACCTGCATAACCTGCCCTCTGTTATACTGCGCTTATGCAGAGACTTCGCATCGTCCTACTCAGCGCGATACTCCTTGGTGCCGCCGGCTGTGCCACGACCCAAGAGTCCGTCGACAGCACCCAGCCTCCCCAGGTCACGTTTGCACAGGTCAAAGCAGCGCCCGATTCTTATAAAAACCAAACAGTCACCTGGGGTGGAGAAATCTTGAGCGCGCGGCGACTGAAGGAAGGAACCCGCATTGAGATTCTACAGCTCCCCCTCAACTCGTCGCTCCAACCGACGCTGGAACTGAACAAGTCTCAGGGACGTTTCGTCGCACTCCAAAAAGAATTCCTCGACCCGGCCACCATTCCAGCCGGAACGTTTGTCACAGTCACAGGAGAAGTGGCTGGTTCGATCACCCTGCCCTTGGACGAAACGGAATATGCCTACCCGATCATGGAACTCAAAGCCATGAAAGTCTGGGTGAGGGTAGAAGACCAGCCTATCCGTATCCGACCGTACATGGGGCCGGGCCCTTACTGGGGACCCTATTGGTCTCCCTACTGGAGACCCTGGCCGTATTGGTAAGCGCCTTACCGAAAGGTTGATCCAACGATCCGCTCCACTCGATCATCCCGCCCGCCGAGTTCCCGATACTTGCGATACTGCGCGAGCGCGCGCGGCATGTCTTTCCGGTGCAATTCATAGAAGACGCCGAGATTGTAGTGCGCTTCGGCATACTCCGGCTTCAGCGCTACCGCCGCGGCATACTCGCGTTCCGCTTCGTCCAGCTGCCCCAGGCTCGTGTAGACCACGCCTAAATTCAAATGGGCCTCCGCATAGGCCGGCTGATACCGGAGCACTTCCAGGAATTCCCGTTCGGCCTCGGCAGATTTTCCCTGGCTGCGATAGATGAAGCCCAAATTGTAGTGCGCATCGACCAGGTCCGGTTTTGCCGCGACCGCCTGCTTGTAGGCATACGCCGCTTCCACCAGATCATTGCGTTTCTCGGCCATCCGCCCGGTCAGATACCAGGCATCGGCATGTTTAGGATGGGCCTTCGTCAGCCGGGCCAGCACCTCGGCCGCAGCCTTCGTCTCACCGGCGTGATCCTGAAGTGTCGCCAGAGAGAACAGGGCCTCGGCATGGGTCGGCTGAACCGCCAGGAGCCCTTGATACGTTTTGATCGCCGCCGGCACATCCCGCTGCGATTCATAGAGCTTCGCCAGATCCAGATACGACTCCGCATGTCTGGGATCGGCTTCAATCGCCTGCGTCAGCGCCTGCTGCGCTTCCGCCGACTTGCCCTGCGCCGCGTAGACTTCGGCGAGGTCGTTGAGCGCCTCGGCGAACGCCGGCTTCACTTTGAGCGCGCGCACAAACTCCTCTGCCGCTTCAGTCGGCTTCCGGCCTTTCAATAAGACGAGTCCGTGGAGATGGAGTGCCTGGGGGGACGCGGGATTGAGATGCAGCGCTTTCTGCACCGCCTCGTCAGCCGCTTTGAGATCGCCGCGCGCCAGTGCCGCGCGCGTCAGGTCCAGCTCATGCTGGACCGATTCCTGAAGAGCAGCGGCATAGACAGAATGGGAGGCGGAGAGAATGAGGAGTGTGCAACAGAAACGAAGGACGGTCGCAACCTGAATTCGACGGCCAGAAATCAAGGCGTGCCCTCCTTCCACAGAAACCGGTATGGTCGGACTATAAACGGGCCGCAGGAGGGAAATCAACGTGCGTGCAGAGCAGCACTCGATGGTAAGGGGCAACTGATTTGTCACCTGGGGCATTCATATGTTCTCTGAGGGGCATGACTTGTTCCCTAATATGGCACGCTAACCAGAGGGTTAACACGCACGCAGTTCCTTCTCTTAGTCTCTCAGAGACGAGCACTATGTCTACGCTATAGCCCACGTCCGATGGAACAGCGCATGGCCGACGGTGATGACGACGATGGGAGCGATGTAGCCGGGGATACCAAGCGTCGCCGGCATCAGAGATAGAATGAAGAAACCGGCCGCTATTCCGATGAGCCCAACGATGGTCGTGAGTTGGTTGCCAAAGCGGTCCGCAATGCGACCTGCTGGAACACCGGTCAGCGCGGCGACATCGAACCGACCCTCAGCGTGCTCACGAGGCCTGCCACAAACGTCAACACCGCTCCGATCCCCAGACCGATCTGAGGCGCTGCATCGGCGGAGGTTAGGGTAAAGAGTAGGGTCATGATAACCGCACCAGCGGTTTGCCCAAACAACCGGGCGGTGCCCTGCATACCTCCCGCGGCGCCACTCCGCTCGCTTGGTGCCGAGAAAAACATGTTGCGGTTGTTGGCCACATTAAAGAGGCCGAAACCGAGACCGCACAGCATAGTGAGCGGTACGAGCAGCAGCGGATCGCCCTTCAGCGGCCACAAGGCGGCAGCCCCAAGCCCAGTCGCGAGGCACAAACCGCCCGCGGCACTAAGCCAAGCTGTCGACAAGCGGTCCGCGAGACGACCTGCGAACGGGGCGGCCATAGCCACGGTCAACGGCCAGACCGTCATATACAGCCCGGCCATTAACGTGTCCTGCCCAAGCCCGTGCTGCAGGTAAAAGGGTAGCGCAACCATGCTCGCGGTCTGCCCGGCAAAACAACAAGCCGAGGCAATCACCGAAAAGCGGAATGAATCGGCGCGGAGCAAGTCGAACGGGATCAGTGGCGTCTCCTTCGGCATTTCCCGCCGAACCACCGCCACCAGCTCAAAGACGGCGGCGGCGAGCAGGACGGCAGCCAGTGCCGGTCTGGTTGGAAACAGCTCCGCGCCGATGATCAACGACGCAAAGGCTGCGGCGTTCAACGCCACACTGAACAGGTCCAGCCGACGTGCCGTCCCGCAGACATCTGGTAGCGCGCGGGTGGCGAGTAGCACCAACACACCCAAGGGGAGGTTGATGGCAAAAAGCCAGGGCCAGTTTGCGGCTGCGAGGATCACCGCGCCGATCGCCGGACCGGCGGCAGACGACAGCGCAACGGCAAGAGCATTCCAGCCGATAGCGGTGCCGAGCCGCCGATGTGGAACCACGACACGCAGCAGCGCGACGCCGAGCGCCATGACGGCGGCGCCCCCGATCCCTTGGAGGAAGCGGGCCGCGACGAGCCAAGAGAGGGACGGCGACAACGCGCACAACACGGACGCTCCTGTGAACAGCGCAACACCCACCGTGAAGACCCGGCGATAGCCCAGGCTTTCCCCGAGCGCGGCGCAGGGCAGCAGAGCCATCAATAGGGCGGTCTGGTAGGCGGTGATGACCCAGACCGACATGGCTGGCGTCACATGCAGCGATCGCGCGATCGTCGGCAAAGCGACGTTTTCGATGGCCGCGTCCAGCACCACGAGCACCATGGCAGCCAGCACGGAGGCGATTGCGACCGTGCGCCTTGGCTTGCCCAGCCCCGAGATTGCATCATCGGCATGCCCCGCGGATCGCATTCCCCTGCGTTCATCGTCTCGCGCGGACGATGTCGATCCCTGGGTCATGGACGAACGCGCATTGAAAGCGATGAATATCGGTGCCAAACGGCGTTCTATGGCTTGGGTAAAGGGCATGGTCACGGCGCCCCTACGGTCCAGCCACTGTCCCGCTCAAAATACCTCGTCACTCTGTGTTCCTCTGTGTCCTCCTTCTTCAAATCACGCTCTGTAAAGCGGAATAACAGCGCGGGCCCGGAAATGCACCGCGTGTCGTGAATATCTCCGGGTAGATACACCTGGACCTGTCCAGGGCGTACCAGCGTGGAATCCCTTTTCACGAGTTTCACACTACCGTCCGAGGCCTCGATCCGAGCATAGGTTCCCATCTCGATTTCACCTTGCTGGATCGCATACATGACCCACCCTCTGCCGTGATCATGGGGTGGCCTGTAGAGCCCCGCATGTTCCGTGTGGGCCAACAGCACGAACCCTTGCGCCGGATCCCGGTACATTTCATTGTAGGCCGGAGCTTCCCGGTGCAGGGCCGCCAACCATTCCTCCGTGGATGGCGCTTTGACGAGTTTCTCCAAATGTTGGCGACAACCTGCGACCACTTCTGAGGTAAGAGGTCCCCAAATCTGCCCAACCCCATCAATAAACTCTTCCAGCGAATTCTTAGCCATGTTTTTCCTTTCAGTTCGGCGTGGATGGACCCGATTCAATCGATAGTCGAAGTATAAGTAACGTACACACATGGCGGAAGACGCATTGACTGCATAGTGTCATTGCGCTTGACGCCATACATTGACATAATAGACCCATGTCGCGACCCGACTTCAATTTACTTGTCACCCTTGATGTGTTGCTCGCGGAAGGCAACGTTACGCGTGCAGCCAAACGGTTGCGGCTTAGCTCATCGGCGATTAGCCGAGCGCTGGCGCGATTGCGTGAAACGACGGGCGATCCGCTGCTGGTCAGGGCCGGACGGGGCCTCGTTCCCACACCCCGAGCGCTCGAACTCCGCGAGCGAGTCCGTCAACTCGTGCAGGACGGAGAAGCGGTTCTGCGGCCTGCCGAGAAGCTCAATTTCAAGCAGATAGCCCGAATCTTCACGTTGCGGACCAGCGAAGGCTTTGTGGAGAACTTCGGACCCGACCTCATTGCTCGCGTCGGCGAGGAGGCTCCCGGCATGCGGCTGCGCTTCGTGCAGAAGCCAAACAAAGACAGCGCGCCGCTTCGCGACGGGACCGTCGATCTGGAGACAGGGGTTGTGGAGAAGACGACGGCTCCGGAGTTGCGTGTACAGGCATTGTTCCGAGACCGTTACATTGGCGTCGTGCGAAAGGGGCACCCGCTGAGCAAGGGAAAGATCACACCCTCCCGTTATGCGGCCGGCAGACACATTTGCGTCTCGCGGGAGGGGCTCGACAGGGGACCGATTGATGAAGCCTTGCAGCCGTTAGGGCTGGAGCGGGAAATCGTCACGATCGTCGGTGGCTTTTCCACCGCGCTGGGCCTGGCTCGAGCCTCCGACCTGATCGCCACTGTGCCCGAACGCCACACCGGAAACCTGCGCGCCGGAATGCATACCTTCCCCATTCCGGTCTCCATGCCGGAGTTCACGGTTTCAATGCTCTGGCATCCGCGGCTGGATGCCGATCAAGCGCATCGCTGGTTGCGCGGCCACATTCGGGAAATCTGCGCGGTGATCCGCTGAAGGAGTAAGTCTCGCGCAGGTCCGTCCTGGACATCCCTTTGAGTAACTTGAGAGGGATTTCCGACACTAAGATGACTTCATCACCCTTCTCCACGACTTGAAGATGCTGTCTCGATCTACGGTCCGTTGCTCGATGGAGGACCGCTTGGTCTTATGAGCCTATTGAACTGCTCGAGCATTCGTTCGTATCTCTGTTGCCGAGAGGTGGTTACCCATAACGTTAGAGTCAAAATGCCCCCTACGTTTTATTTGCATCCCTCCGCCCGATAGACGCGGGAGCGACGCCGAGACGGCGTCGCTCCTCGCATCGAAAACTCGACTACTTCAGCAACAACAGCTTCCCACCGGCATCTTTGGGATTGAGCTGATCCTGATACACGAACGTGTTGCCGGCAGCGTAGAGAAGATCGCTCGTCGGAATGCCGATATATTTCGTCTCTCCCGGCTTCAGCACAATCTTCACATTCAACACGGTCGGCGCCGATTGATTCTCCGCCGCCGTCATATGAAATCCGCGCTCGCCGGCCGACTTGTTGGTCACCCGCACCAACACCGGAGTGCCCGGACGATTCTTCATGTCCAAGACCGACGTCGGCGGATACAATATCTTCAGCGCCCCAACCTCGGTCGCATAGATATCCAGATCAACCGGCAACTCCTTGAACGCCTGGCCGACCACCGATCCGGTTTCCAGATCGCCGATTTCCACACCGCCGGACTGCAGCGCCCAGGCTCCCGAAACCATCATTAACACACCCGCACAACCGACAAGACCAAAACCTAACTTCCGTACCATACGCAACCTCCTCCTGAGTTAAAAACGATTAGGACGTACGAGGCTCTCCGGACGCGTGACAGGGAGGCAATCCCGCCTCTTCCAGCACTTGCCCCCCGATGACATGATTGCCGACCAACAGAAACAGGATCTTCAAACGCTTGGTATTTTCAAGGAACCGCCAGCTGGCAACCGCGGTCACTTCCCGCGAACCATCTGCCTGCGGTCGGTCCTCTTCAATGATCACTGAATAGTAGTCGAAGCCTTCGAAGGCGTGATTGAAGGTATGCCCGCGAAGCAACTGCTCCAGCGACTGGTCTGGAGCCGCAATGGACAGCCCCGGGTGCAGGACCATGCAGGTGAGCATCGTGGCAAGCCAAAGACGCACAGCACATTCTCCGAGGAGCCGGTACTGTAGCCGCCGACTCAAACCCTGTCCACCGACGCCTGCCAACCGATGCACATCGATGCAACAAAAGATCCAAATGACCAGGAGCGAACCGGCTTGAACCCTTACGGGAAGAACAGGGGACGGACCGAGAGAGGGAGGGGGAGAACTGGCACGGCCCTATCAGAAGAGCCGTGCCTGAGAGATCGATCAGGAAACAAAACTGCGCGTCGACTACTTGCTCTTCTTGCCCTTCGCCGGCTTCTCCGCCTGCTCGGCGTGCGCCAAGGCTTCTTCCGCATGCTTCACGGCTTCCTTCGCATGCTCCAACGCTTCCTTCGCATGCGCATCGGTGCTGCTCTTCACCGCTTCTTCCAGATGCGTAATCGCTTCCTTCTCGTGCGCGACAGCTTCCTTGGCATGCGCGATCGTTTCCTTCACATGCGCATTCCCGGCCAACACTGTCCCGACCGGCCCCGCAACCATCAATGCACCGCACGCGACAATCGCCAACAGCACGCGAGCTTTTACCATAAAAGATTCTCCTTTGAAATGTGGATAGCCTAAAGAGACGGACCGAATTGTATCGACATGGGAATAAATTAGAAAGCGTCGGGCAGCATCCTCACGCCGTCCGTTCCCCGAGCGCCGACACGATCACAAGCAGGACCAGCATCACGTCGACCAGCGGAATCACGTTGATGTTGTTGATTTCACAATCCATGTTGCGCCTGGTGCAAGGTAAGCAGTTCACTCACGCGCCGGCGGAGCACGTTATTCATGACGACGCAGGGAATCGCGACGAGGAGTCCGACCGCCGTAGCCTTCAACGCCAAACTCAGGCCGACCATGATCGTGGAGACCGCCAGCGCTCCCGACGTGCCCATCGTGTGGAACGTCAGCATGATGCCGAGCACTGTGCCAAGCAGCCCGATATAGGGCGCGTTCGCGGCAATGGTGCCGATGATAACCAAATGTTTTGTGAGCGCCATCTCCAACGTGTCGCGATGTTGAAACTCGGCAGGATTGATGCGCTGATAAAACTTCCACCGCTCGATCGCGACAGCAACGGCCACCAAGCCCAGCGCCAGCAATAGTCCGATCACACCGTAGTCCACGATCTCCTTCAATGCATCCATGGCTCGCCCTTCCCCTCCGTGACGTTGTGGCCCTGCTTCATTCTAAAATCGATCTGCGTGACCGCCTCGAATCGTTCGAGCGGATTGTCTCTCACCACGAGAAAGCTCGCTTCGTAGCCCTCCTTGAGCGACCCGATCTTCCGATCGGGAAAGATAGACCGAGGTGTATCCTCGCACCACAGCTTGAGCAGGGTCAGATTGTCGAAGATCCCGAGTTCGTGCAGATGCAGCGCTTCGGCCAATGAAGTCTCGGCATGGTCGCTGCCGATCGCGAGTTTGACGCCGTGGCGATGAAGCAAGCCGATATTATGACGCTGCGCGGCTTTCGCCCGCTGCCAGACCATGGAGTCCATCGAGAACGCATGATCGCCTTGACTGTGCGCTCCATGCGGATCGTGGGGAGGCGCATGCTGTCCGTGCCCGCCCTCCGCCGGTTTCATCGCGACTGTGGTCGTCGTCACGATCACCCCGACCTGGGCAGCGAAGCGCGCATCCGCTTCAGTCAGCATCATGCGTGAATCCTGGTCGTCCAGCTCCAGGAACCACCCTGGCACATGCGCGATTTCATCGACACCCGCCGACAGAGCCAGACGAAAATCCGCCGCCGTTTCGACATGCGCCGACACCCGTAACCCTGCACGATGGGCTCGCGCCACAATCCCCGGAACTAGGCCAGGATCGAGTCCCTTCCGGACATGAGCTCCACCCGCGTCCCGATGACGCTCGATTTCTTCCGAATGAACGAGAAAGATTTTGAACAAGTCCGGCTTGCCCGCAACAATACTGCTCCACTTGTTTTGGATATCTGCTTCGCGATCAATGACAACATAGCCCCGGTCATTGAACCAGCCGGCCGGGACCTCACCGATGACGGCACGATATCGGAACTCCCTCAGCACATGTTCATACAACAAAACCGGGTGCCCACCTGAAGAGGTGAGGCCGGCATTCGCAAAAACCACGTCGATGCCGGCCGGCGTATTGATGCGCGTTGCGATCTGCGCCGTGAACTCCCGGATGCTGTTGGGATTCTTCACATAGAAGACCCCGTCGTGGAGGTAGCGGGCCACGACCGCGTCCAGATTCCACGGCCCTTCGACATTATGATTGTGAGCTTCGCCGAACGGCGGAACGACGAAACCTTTCTTCAAATCGATCCGTTCATCCACGACGGCGGGTTTCGTCTTCGTCAGTCGTCCGTCGCTTGTATAGAACGTGGCCTCCTGAAACTCACGCCCATCGAACCATCGCCCGTTCACCAACTCGTAGCTTCTCAGCTGAGACCCGCCGGCCGCTTCACCGCCCTGCCTCTCCTGCCCGAACGCAACGGGACAGAGCATCGTGACGAGCGCCATCGCGGCTCCCGCTCCTTTCAGAACTATACCGAGCGCCACAAGCAGGCTATGGCCTCCCTTGCGGCTCGGTCGCATTTCCTTCACGCAATCAATTGAGCGAGACAACACGTCCTCCTCTGCCTCTGTCAGTGGCAACGAGCGGCGGCAACCGCCGCCGCTCGTCCGGATCAGAACTTGTATTCGATGCCCCCATAGGCACTGATGCCTTGCGCCGGATTGGCAAACCGGTTGAGCGAGTCGTTCACGACGACCGACCCGGCATAGGTTTTATTCGTGAGATTGCGCCCTTCCGCGTACAGCGTGAGCCGATCGGTAATATTCCAGCCGGACTTCATGTTGAGCACAAAATAAGACGGGTTCTTCACCTGGTTCAAATAATCGACGTAGAATCCCGACAGCGACCATTCCACGTTCGGCGCCACCCACCATTTGTCGGGATGATCGTAGCGAAGTTCGAGATTCAGACTGTGCTCCGGTGCTCCCGCAATCGTGTTCCCGTCTTTCGCAATGAGCGTCCCGGCGCCATACACATCATCCGTGAACTTGAAGCGCGACCAGGTGTAGGCGAGGCGAGTCTGGAGACTATCCTCCTGGCCTCTTCCGCCCTGCGCGAACAAGCCCTTGGTGAGCACCATGGCTCCGCCGGCTTCGACCCCCGTGTGGCGAGTGCCTCCGGCATTCTGAAACGTATCCTGGGTATTGATGACCGACGCCAGCAGTTCCTTTTGCATCTCTAAATCGTAGACCGTCACATCCCATGAATAGCGTTTATCCGCAGAGGTGCCACGATGTCCTAATTCAAACTGCCAGGCGCGTTGCGCATCGAGATTGAGGAACCCGGTGTTGGCGCTGCCGTTGGCATTTACCGAGGAAAGCAGCTCGACGTTGAGCGGCGCCTCGTAGGACCGGCTGGCATTGAAATAGAGCTGCGAGGTTGGCGTGGTGCGATAGACAAATCCGAGCTTCGGATTGAGCGCATCGAAATGCCGCAGCGGCCGCTGCGCCGTGGTCGGCGTAGACGCAATCGTCGGATCGAAGGGATTACCCGCCGGGCCGTAATTCTGGATCGTGGCCTCCCGCGAGCTATGATCCCACCGGCCTCCGATCACGATGGTCAAATTCTTCGTCGCATCGAGCGCATCTTCGGCATAGGCCCCAAGATACGTAGATTTAGCCCGATATTCCTGGGCCAGTGCACCGGCGGTCCCGTTAATGTTTACATTGCGCGTCTGTTTCTGATTCCCGTAACGCGGCTGGAGGCCTGCGGTAAACGAGTGATTCATCCCGAACAACTGGTTGGTATTCACATAGCGGATCTCACCGCCCACGTTCTGGGTATTCTGCCGATAGGTCTGAAAGATCGGATGATCGACATACTGGTTCGACACGTAGGGAATAATCTCAACGAATTGATTGACCGCAAATTCATTATGGTACGCGACGCCGAGCCGTTGCAGATTGTAGTAGCGCCCCCACTGGCAGGTCTGGTTGTTCTTCACACAGGCGAAAAATCCAGGGACTGGAAAGGGCGTTTGTCCCCCGACCTGCCTCGGATTCTGAAACAATTGCTGGTTGGTCAAGGCACCAGGAAGCGCCTCAGAGACGACCGATTGGAGAAAGTACGCACGAATTTCCTGGTGAGTACCGAGTTGCAGGCCGACGTTGGCATTGATCCGCTCTCTGGCCTGTTGACTGTGGTCTTGAAACCCGTCCTGCCGGTTGCCGGACACGCTGATGTAATAGTCGGCGGTCGCGTTCATGTCACCGACCTTGAAGGGCTCCGTGACTTTTCCGCTGGAAACCTGACCGCTGACCATGCCGAAACTGCCCGCGATGAACCGCATCTGAAGAATCGAGGCGCTGTAGCCCGTGCGCGGCACAAAGTTGATGGCTCCGCCGATCGTATTGGCCCCGTACCGAAGGGCATTGGCGCCCTTATAGACTTCGATCCGCTCGTAGGCCAGCAGGTCGATGGACTCGAAGTCAGAAAACCCATCGGCGTCGCCGAAGAAAATGCCGTTGATGAGAATATTGATGCCGCGGTGATGATAATTGTTGCGCAGCGAGGTGCCCCGGATTTGGAACTGTCCCTCGTCGGCGCCATTTCGTGATTGAAACCGGATGCCCGGCGCGAACTGCAAGACATCCTGCAAATTCATCGCACGCGACTCCGTAATCTGCTTCTCCTCAATGAGGATATTGCTGCCCGGCCGTCTGGCCATCTCCTTCTTGACTGATTCCACGTTTTCAATCCGTTGGCCTTCAACTTGGATCGGCGCCATCTCCAGCACCGGCGGCTCTTCTCCGTGCACAACAGGCTCTTGCGCCTTCGATTCCGACCACCCCAATGCCAGGCCCATCACACTGACAACCCCAATAGTCACCACCGGCCGGCAGAACTTGAGCCAGCCACCTCGCGTAGCCATGATTGCATACTCCTTACGAAGAACGTTTTATAGAGAGATTGACGAATTACACGACGCCGGCCAGGGGCGGCGCCCGTGAGGAGGCAAGCGGCAACAGGATAAGTCGAAACAGGATGCCGATGACAACGGCCAACCCGATGACCAACGGAAAGTACGAGCTGGCAGGGGGCGACGAGATGATCGCCACCGACGAGATGTTCTGGCAGTCTCCACCGCAGAACAGTTCGTGCGTATCGCTCTCGCCTGAATCGTGCTCCGACTCCTGCTGGAGCAACGACTCATGCGAACAGACGGCGACCTGTCCCGCCAGCAGCAGGTACAGCAGGCACAACAGCTTCACACCTATCGAAGACACCGATCTGATCACACCACCGCTTTCATGTCACGTGGAGAAAAGGGGGCGAACTGTACGGCGTTCGGGAAAGTCCGTCTACCGATCGATGCTCATGGATGCTACAGAGACAGACCTACCTTCATTGAAGCAGGGAGAGGGAAGCGCATGGGCATGTGCTTACCTCCATACGGGACTCTCTGCGTGGTCAGCGCAGTCCAACCCCTTGAGTCCCGCCTGTATTCAGATGCACTTATCCGCCCCGAGGCTCTTCATATCACCGGCAATCGGCAGACGCCGCAATCCAAGGCATCGCTCGCTACGACACGTCCGACCGCATCGTAGGTCGCATAGGCCCATCCCTCACGCGAACGGCGCCCCAGACCCTGGTGATCCAGGCTCAAGACTTTCTCCATGACAAAGACCGATCGTAATTGTCCCCCTGCCATCGGAGAGGAGGAAAAGGTTTCCACCACCAGCGCCGTCCCGACCGGAAACGTCTCCTCGTCGGTCACCGAGGCCGCCCTCGGACAGACGGCAAATCTCAGATGCCGGGGGATGCCGGAGACATCCACCTCGGATTCGATCAGCGGCCAGGTTCGATAGTGCTTCGGCACCGGCACACCCGGCACCTGCGCCGGATTCGTCCGCCAGCGGGACACCGTCAGCGCGATCGCCAGAAGCCGAACGACAACCACATTGAGCATATAGTCGCCGGGATCTTTTCGTGCCACGGCGCTGACGAACGCGTCACGCGTCATTTCAAGACTACCGAGCATATATCACCTCATCCTTTCCCTGAAGGGCCGGGGGCTTGGAGAGAATTCACCTCCGAGTCATCCTTGTTCACGAGCCTCGCCTCAATCATCACAACTGTTTCCCCGAAGGGCCGGGGATTCGAAGGGAGGCCACCTCCGAATCCCCGGGCAGGTCTGGAAGAAGGGTGCACAACCGCCAGACCCGTTTCCGATTCATCCTCGCCCCTTGCTCGCACGCATACTCGATCGCGCGCGAAACACCTGGCCTCGCCCATTCGACCCCTGACTCGCCTGATCGGTACGTTGGCCATCGATGAGCCCGTTCAACGACGCGCGAAAGATTCGCAGGCTCCCACGGCCGATCTTGGAGGCACGCAACCGGCCTTCTTCGATCCATCGATAGATCGTCCACTTACTCACCCGGAGCAGCGCGGCCGCCTCCTGGACTCGCAATAACGGTGGTTCCATACTGTCCTTTCGAACGGCTCGCGTGGCGGGGGAGCGCCCAACCCGCGTTCCCCCTGGTGAAACCTGCGTCAGGAGGTCGCCTACACGCAGATTTCAACTCCCCACACCCTCGCCACCTAGCGCGCCATGCGCTTGTCGAAATACTCGTCATACCGATGCACAAAGTCTTTGGCCGCCAGCGGCGCATGACAGGCACGGCACTTGGTGAAATCTTCGGCCAGCGCTTTGCCGTCTGGACCGAACGCGGAAAAGACCCAGTTCCCGTTTTTCAAATTGTCCGGCACGTCCTGTCCCCAGCCATCGCCCTTGGCCATCACAAACTCTTTCGCGAGATCGCCCTTGATGAGCTTGCCGTCTGCGCCGGTTTCCGGCACGTCCCCGTTCATCTTGGCCTTGTGCAACTCCATGACCATGACGGTCCCGTTAGGGAACTGCTGGCTCTGGTTCGTTCGCGCGCCGACCTGATTCACAAAGAGCTCGCGAATCTGTTTCGCATCCGGCCGCTGGACCTCAGAGAGAAACTTCGGCCAGGTCTTATAGTCCGCCGGGTACGCCAATTCGCCGTCTTTCGGCTTCGCCGGCGCCTTCGCCGTCGGAGTCGTCCCCATTTCGGTGCAACCCCACAACAAGAGCACCGCCGCCAGCATGATTCCGCTCTTCTTCATCCTCAGCCTCCTATGATTTCGCTTGCCCTGAACCGCCGCGATCCACCCAGGCCTTACAACCGATCCCCGACGCGAGCGCCTGCTCAACCGACGCCGCTAATTGCCCTGGCGGAACTCCGTCGGATTGATAGCGCACTAACACAGTGCCGTGATCATTCAAGAACTCGACGGCTTGCACCGTCGAAAAGCGCCGCAGCGCCCCTTCGACCTCATCGCGGTGGTACTCGCAGAAGCGGCCGCCGATTTGGACAATGACCTGACTGACGGACGCATCTTCCGGCACCGTCGCCGACTGCGGTCCGTCGCCTGCCTGCACCGGCGCGCACACACTCAGACCCACTGCCAATCCAATTCCCACGAGACCAAGCTTCATAGCTCCCTCTCCTCTTGGTTGTTGCAATACGTCTGTTTCAACAGACTCGATTTCTCACTCCCAGGATGCTCACACAGCATCCTGACTAAAGGCCGGAGCGGAGACCCGGTGGAGAAGAGTCTGCGCTCCAGTGGGTCCGGGCAAGGAGGCCGCCACACCCGGACCACACCGATTCATTGAGACATACCGGGGCAACCCGAATCGTTCAGGTGGAAGGCGCTCAGCGAGGCGTAGACCGGCCTCCCTGAGGAGCCCGAGAGCCCCATCGCGTTGACACTGAAAATCGAAGAACGCGTCCCGCCTGAATTATCCGAGCGGGAGCACTGGAGGAGCACGAGAGCGAAGGAGTGACACCGAAGAGACTGAGACCGGTTGAACGAGAGAAACAACCGGGACCAGCACGACCGACTCAACTACGTCGGCAGGAGCCGACGCCGCTAACCCGCTCTCCGGAGTGGCCTGGCAGGCCCAGGCGCAGAGAGAGGAATGCGTGGTCTCATGACTGTGATGTTGCTCATGTCCACCGGCATGGACCGAAACCGGCAGAGCCAGCGAGCAGGTGGCAGCCAGGCAGACCAGTCCGACATAGATCACCGCCGTGATTCCGGCAATGACCGTCCCGACTGTTCTCATAGAACGACCGCTCATACCTGTCTACCCCTCCAAGCTACTCATGTACGCCGAACCTGCGAAACTGTCTACCGACGGCTGCTCACTTGTGCTACAGAATCCTGCGCGCCTTATTGATGGCTAACGGCAACTACAGCAGCGGGCATCCCACGTCATCGCTTTTCTCCGCAATCTCCCCTTGGTCAATCCAAATGTGCTTTCAAAAACGTTTCCATCTCTTGAAAAACCTGGATCCGATCCGGCTCACGGCTCAGCCAATGGTCCCCTTGCGGCAACTCTATGTAGCGATAATTCTGAGCGCCGGCCTCTTTCAGAGCATCTGCCATCTCGCGTGAATGCTCGACAGGCACCACGACGTCCGACGTTCCATGCAGGATTAACAACGGCGTACGGATCTCCTTCGCATGAGTGACTGGGGAGGTTTCCTTCAATCGACCCCGATCCGCCCACCACCGGCCAATTTTCTCCTCAACCAGTAGTTCTTGCCCGACATAGAATCGGGCGTCATCGACGAACTTCCTTAGATCGGTGACGCTGGCAACACTGACCGCACACTGATACAGCTCCGGCGTCTTGAACGCGCCCATGAGTGCCGCATACCCGCCGTAACCGGCCCCGACAATGCAGATACGGTTGGCATTGGCGATGCCTTGCTGAATGGCCCACCGCACGGCATCCGTGATGTCGTCCTGCATCTCCAGCCCCCAGCGCTGGAATCCGGCTCGCAGAAAGTCATCCCCATACCCAGACGATCCACGAAAATTCACTTGGAGCACCGCCCACCCGCGACTGGCGAATAGCTGCGTCCAGGAGTCCCAGTGAGCCGTGTCGCGCGCCGAAGGCCCGCCATGAGGGAGGACCACCACTGGCATCGCGCGTTCATCTCGATCCAATGGCACAGTGAGATAGCCGTGCAACGCGAGTCCGTCCCGCGCCTGAATCGTGACGGACTTGGGAACAGCCATCTGTCCAGCATTCACCTCGGGGCGGGACTCGGCAAACTTCACAATCCGATCGCGTTCCCGGTCGAAAATAAAATATTGCGTCGGCTGAACCGCATTCCCCGAGACCACCACATGGCGTCGCCCGTCATGACTGCTGCTCACAACGACATTCCGGCGATTCGGCAGCGCGCTATCGATTCGGGTTTGAACAGCCTGAGCCCGTTTGTCCCAATACACCGTCTGAATCCCCTCAGCCGCATACGACACCCCGACCACTGCGCGCAGCCAGCGGGAATAGATCAACGGGCCACCGATGTCGAACTTGGGATCTGCGACAACCAATTCTCGTGGCGCATCCGGCTGATCGATCCGAAGCTTGAAGATCGCCTGCCGCCCGTCGTGCAGAGCCCGCACATAGAGCACATCGGGATCACTGTCGAATCCCAATGGTCTGATCCCAAACTCTTTGGTGACATCGAATTCGACCAACTCTCGCCACTCATCCGATCCGGACGAGCGCACGATGATCCGTTGCATCGAATTTCGCCCGCCGATCGCCAGCCGGACACGCCCTGCACGGTCAGCCATCCACTCATGAATACGACGAAACCCCTCCGCGTTGCCGGGATTCGCCTGCACAAGACTGCGCGCGCCGGATTCGACATTGAGCCGATACACATTGGGAGAGTTATGAATCGTAGCGTCGAGAGCAATCAGGACATGCTTGGGATCGTCGGGAAGAAATGCGACGACGCGATCCTGAAACTGGGAGTACCTGGGCTTGATGAGCTCTTGATTGGCTCCGGTCCCATCGCGATTGACGCCGATCAACCGCGTTTCGACCGTCTCCACTCTGTTACGGGTGTAGGCAAAGCGAATACTGACGAGTAAGCGCTCGTCATTCACCCACTCAAACCACTTGATAAAATAGTCGCTGTTGTCTGACGTCACGACGACGTGAGCCTCGGTCCCCGAGGTGGATTGAGTCACGAGGTAAGTCTGGCCGTCCTGATTTCTGAGCACCGCCAGATATTTCCCCGAGGGAGAAAACCTCACAGACTCGACGCGCGGGAGCCTAGCAAACGATTCCACTGGAATGGGATCAGCCGCAAGCGCTTGCGAAGGGCATTCCCACACCATCGCCAGCGCGAGGCATACGACAACCACAAGTCCCTTCATACCCACACCCTCCCGATTCACCGGGCAGAAGCGCTGACTAATGCGCTCCCGCCCGGTATCAATAGTTCCGCAGATTCCCCCTCACGCCCTAGAACAACCCCAGCGTCACACCCCCGTAGATCGCCCGGCCATAGCCGGCGAAGAAGGCTTGTTGCCCGGCAGCAGCAG
>JACOEJ010000057.1 GCA_024998645.1 Nitrospira sp. | reverse complement strand
ACACGTCAGGCGGATGCCTTCCGCCACTACGTGACCGCCACGGGAAGCTCCGGCTATCCGGCCGAAGCCGGCCGCTATCATCTCTATGTATCCTGGGCCTGCCCCTGGGCACACCGCACGATCATCGTGCGGAAGCTCAAACGGCTGGAGGGAATTATCGGGCTGACCGCCGTCGATCCGATTCGCGACGAGAGGGGATGGGCCTTTCGCGAAGGCCCGGGACATTCGCTCGACCCCGTCAATGGATTCCGCTTTCTGAGTGAGGCCTATAAGGCCACCGATCCGCACTACATCGGACGCATTACCGTGCCGGCCTTGTGGGATCGGGTGACGAAACGGATCGTCACCAACTCCGACGACGATCTCATGCGTATCTTCAATAGCGAGTTCAATCGCTTCACCGAGAGCCCGATCGATTTATATCCGGAGGGCCTCCGCAAGGAAATCGATGAACTCAACACGTTTCTCTATGAAAACGTGAACGATGGGGTCTATCGCGCGGGATTTGCCACGTCACAACCGGCCTACGAACGGGCGGTCAGACGACTCTTCGACGCGCTGGATATCCTCGATGCGCGGCTGGCGCATCAACGTTTTCTCTTCGGCTCGGAATTCGTCGAATCCGACTGGCGGCTGTTCGTCACCCTGGTCCGGTTCGATGCGGTCTATCACGGCCACTTCAAATGCAACATCCGTCGCATTATCGACTATCCGAACCTGTTCGGGTATCTCAAAGATCTCTACCAGACCGACGGCATCGCCGAAACCGTCAATTTCGACCATATCAAGCGCCACTACTATGTGACGCACGATGACATCAACCCTACCCGCATCGTCCCGGTGGGTCCCGATCAGGATCTGACCACACCCCATGGCCGGGCGCGGCTAGGCTAAGCGGCAACACTGAACCTCCATCACCGGGACATTCGAGCACCGACGGACCGTCCGGCATGCCACTGAACGAGGCGACTACTTCGTGCGAACCCGGACGATGACTGCGGCCACTTGATCGACTCGCACCGTCGCATCGAAAAACTCCATCCCGCTGAGTTCGCTGACGACGACGACATGGGATCCGACCTTAGAGACCTTGCCTTCCAACTCCTGTCCGGACTGAAGTTTCAGTTTGACTCGCTTGCCCGTCTGCTGCTCGAGCGTATGGCGGATCGCCTCAGGACTATTCAGATCGACAACCGGCTCGTCGGCAAAAACAGACGGCACGGCTCCAACAAATCCACCGAGTACACAGAGCAGCAGCACCATCATGCCGATATTGACCCAACCTTTTTGCTGTCCCATTCCACCCCCCGTCTTGTAATGACTATCGTCACGCCGCCGTGGCGACTAGTATACCCATCCCCATCGATGATGGAAATGAACAACTTGAGCGGGTCGTGCATTCATCGCTTTATTGAGCTGACGGGCAGAAGTCTGTCTTCAGGAACAGCTACCCTCAAGCACCGACATCAACTCACAAGCCGTGTGAAGGTTCCTTCCATCCCTCACCTGGGGAATAGGACCGGCGGGTAATCTCTTGTATTATGAAACTATGCAGCCATCCACGTTCACAAACCGTCGCCCATCATCGCTTGGACCGACCATTGCCCTGCTCTGCCGGCGCGTGATGATTTTCTCGATGAGCTTGGCGGTGATGGGGTGCGCAAGCATTCGGGTGGAACATTTGACGGAGGAGACCTTTGTTCCTCGGCGAGCGATGAGTCAGATCGAATGGCTCAATCAGGAACCGGTCGGACCCTATTTCGAAGTGGCCCGCATCGTCGTCAGCAGCGCGAACTTAAGCCCCGAGTCCCTGCGCCAGACACTGCTAGGTAAAGCCCATGCGCTGGGAGCCGATGCCCTCGTCGGAGAAATCCCGATAGAAATGGTCACTCTGGTAGGTAGTCCTTACTTTGAACCGGGCTTGCTTGGCCCATCCGGTGCCGCCTTCGGGCTATATGGATACGGTTGGTATACCCCCTACTCGTCAAATCCCTATATTCTGACGCAAGGTGCAACCGACCAGCCGAGAATCGATCATGTGGTATCAGCCATTGCTATCCGCTATCAGCAGGATTCCGACAGACTCCTTTCACAAGAGACCATCGCACAATGACCTCTCTCGCCTCCTACCACGCCCATTCGCTCTGACCAATGCAATCGCATGCTCAATCACACGCGGAGTCAGACTTCGTGCCGGCCCAAAGAACTCCAAGGTCTTCCGCAACCCCCTGAGAGGGCAGGCTCAAGAGTTACGCGGCGTGGATTCCCCCTATCGGGTCATCCAGGAGCGATTTCGCACCGTCGCCAATGCGTAGGGGAAGATCCACAGCAGGCTCACGAAATAAAAATACGCATACAGAACCCCGTAGAAAAACTCGCGGGAGCGTTCGCTGTGGAGGAAATAGAGCGAATAGAAAATGGATACGATGCCGATCGAGATCAGTAGACGAACGACGGTCAACGGATCCTGCACACTCAGATAGAGCATCAGCCCCAGCGAACTATAGGCGACCGGATACCGGAGATTCGTGACCGTCGTCTCGATCAACGTCAAGGCCATTGCCGGGAACGGCAGTGTCCACATAATCCTCCAGAGCCGTATTTCCTCCCGAATATAGCTGCGGTCCCACCGCAGGAACATCCGACACAGTTTCCGATAGGTCTCCGGCGCCAGCGTCTGCACGACGGCGGTGCGCTGGTACACCGCCTGATAACCGGCGGCCAGCACATCGTTCGTCAGCGCCCGGTCCTCGCCGATCGTACAGATCTCGCCGAGAAACCGTTGATGCAACCAGGCAGGAACCAGCGCCTGCACGACCGACGCACGATAGGCTGACAAGGCTCCGGGGCAGCAATAGACTGTGCCGTAGGTCGATTGCACGCTGCGTAGAAAATCGAACGAGAGAACAAACCGAACGTGCAACATGCGCGGCAGCATCGATTGGAATCGATTGAGGACACAGACTTTGCCCGCCACCGCACCGACACGCTCGTTCCGGAAAGGCCCGGCGATCGCCAGCAACGCGCCTCGTTCAACCAGACTGTCGGAGTCTACCGTTACGAGAATCTTCCCGGTCGCCCTGGCAAATCCGGCCGCGAGCGCGGCCCGTTTCCCGGCATTCACCGGAAGCCGGATCGCCTGCACCAGATCAGGGCGCTCGCGTTGCGCCGCGTCTACATGGATCCAGGTATCGTCTGTGCTGCCGTCATCGATCACGATGATCTCCAGACATGCCCGCGGGTATTCGGCCCGGACGCAGGCATCCACAGCCTTCCGTACCATCGCCCCTTCGTTATACGCAGGAATGATGATCGACATCCGGGGCGCCTCGTCAGGGGACACCGCGGCAACCGGACGATACCGCACCCAGAGCAACGTCCGGATCACGATGAGCACCATGCCCATCGTAAACCAGAGGAGACTGGGCCGCGCGATAATCGCAGCCCACCCCTGAATCTTCAGCGCATCGGCCAGCGGATCAAACACCTCGTGGCTGAATCGAATGGTGGTCGCCACAACGGCCCCAAACACCACAACGGCGGCAATGACAAAACGGAGGTCAACATTCAGCCAGGCTGGCCTGTCCTCGATAGAATGGGGAAAGGAAGCAGAACGCGACGTGGGCTCGACCGAGAATGATTCCATGAATAGTTCCTTGAGCAATAGTCATGAGCGCCTCAAAAAACGCGAAAAGGTACTAGGGCCACCCTTCATCTGTCAAGATTGAACGGCTGGTGAATGTCCCGGAGAGGAGTATACTGAAGAGAGGCGAGGCTCATCATGTATCGAGTACTGGTCCTCGGTGCCGGAAAGATTGGCTCGCTCGTTGCCTGCCTACTCTCTCAGCACCGTAGTTATGACGTGCATCTGGGCGATGTGAATCAGGACGGAGCGAACCGCCTCGTCGCAGGCCTCGGACTTGAGCGAGTGACTCCCTGCCTCCTCGACGTCCGCCACCCTGACATGGTCAGCACCTACCTATCGGCACATCCCGTCGATGCGATCGTCTCCAGTCTCCCCTATTTCTGTAACCCCACTGTGGCGGGGCTGGCCCTGACCCACGGCGTCCATTACTTCGATCTGACCGAAGACATTGAGGTGACCAGCCAGATTCGCGTCTTGAGCGCCGGCGCCTCCCAAGCCTTCATGCCGCAGTGCGGCCTGGCGCCCGGGTTCATCAGCATTGTGACGCACGACCTCATGACGCATTTCCAGAAGCTGGATACCGTGAAAATGCGCGTCGGCGCGCTGCCGGTCCATCCCAGCAATGCGCTGAAATACTCGCTGACCTGGTCAACCGATGGCCTGATCAATGAATACGGCAACCTGTGCTACGGCATCGAAGGAGGCGAGAAAGTCCCGCTCCAGCCGTTGGAGGGTTACGAGACCATTGAGCTGGATGGTCTACTCTACGAGGCCTTCAATACATCCGGAGGATTGGGCACGCTGGCAGACACCTATGCCGGGCAGGTGCAGACCATGAATTACAAGACGCTCCGCTATCCGGGTCATTGCGAAAAAATCCATCTCCTGATGAAGGACCTGAAACTGAACGAAGACCGGGATACGCTCAAGCGAGTACTGGAACACGCCGTTCCGCAAACCCTCCAAGATGTCGTCCTGATCTATGCCTCGGTCACCGGGACCAAAGAGGGGGGATTCTTTGAAGAGAACTACGTCAAGAAGGTCTACCCTCAATGCATCAAGGGTAGGCTCTGGTCGGCTATTCAAGTGACGACCGCCTCAAGCCTCTGCACGGTACTAGACCTCGTCTTGCGCGATCCATCCCACTACCAAGGTTTTGTCACGCAGGAATCCATTTCGCTAAGGAACTTCCTCGCCAACGACTTTGGAGCATGCTTCCGATGAGCACAATCCAGGCAGCCCTCAAAGAGCTGGGCATTCAAGCAGTCAATCCAGGTGGCAGCACTGGTTCAGGATGGTGGTCCGGCCAAGCCGGCAGGCCTCTATTGCCGTCGATCAACCCGGCAACTGGAGATACAATTGCCGAGATAATCCCATGCCTATCAGATGATTATATCCACATAGCAAAAGTATCAGTTGATGTATTTCAATCCTGGAGAATGGTCCCGGCACCGAAACGCGGGGAACTCGTGAGGCTCATCGGCCAGGCACTACGAGAGAAGAAAGATGACCTAGGTACCTTAGTCTCTCTGGAAGTCGGCAAGATCAAAGCTGAGGGAGACGGCGAGGTTCAGGAGATGATCGACATGGCCGACTTTGCAGTCGGACAATCGCGGATGCTCTATGGGGCGACGATGCACTCCGAACGGCCGGCGCACCGCATGTCCGAACAGTGGCATCCTCTCGGCCCCGTCGGGGTGATTACGGCCTTCAATTTTCCCGTAGCCGTCTGGGCGTGGAACGCCTTCCTGGCCGCGATCGCCGGAGACACTGTCATCTGGAAACCCTCCCCCAAGGCCCCGCTTTGCGCGATCGCCGTTCAACAAATCTGCAATCGCGTGATGCACCAGCAGGGCTATCATGGCATTTTCTCGCTCCTCATCACGGCTCACTCCAGTCTGGCCGAGACCATGGTCCAGGACCCGCGCCTGCCCCTCATCTCATTCACCGGATCGGCGGCTGTCGGGCGCCGGATCGCGTCAACCGTCGGCGGCCGATTGGGGCGGGCGCTGCTCGAACTCAGCGGCAACAACGCCATCATCATCGATGAGACCGCAGATCTCGATCTGGCTGTGCGCGCCATTCTCTTCGGAGCCGTTGGCACCGCCGGCCAGCGCTGCACAACAACCAGACGCCTGCTCGTCCACGAGTCGCGCTATGAGGAAGTGACCGCCAAACTCGTGAAAGCCTACGCGCACATCCATATCGGGAACCCACTGGATCCGGGCGTCCTCATGGGGCCGCTGATCGATCGGAACGCCGTTGAAACGTACCGTGCCGCCATCGAAGACATCAAAAAGGAAGGCGGCGCGATTCTCTGCGGCGGGCATGCGCTACATCGACCAGGCCACTTCGTCGAACCGACCATCGTGCGCGCGCAGAATCACTGGCCCGTGGTTCAGCGAGAAACCTTTGGGCCGATCCTCTATGTTATGACATTCCGCACGATCGACGAAGCTATCCGCCTGCAGAACGATGTGCCGCAGGGACTCTCGTCGGCCCTGTTCACCACCAGACTGCAACACAGCGAGCAGTTTCTCTCTACCGCGGGAAGTGATTGCGGAATCGCCAACATCAACATCGGCACATCCGGAGCGGAAATCGGCGGGGCGTTCGGCGGCGAGAAGGAAACGGGAGGCGGACGGGAGGCCGGCTCGGACGCCTGGAAAGCCTACATGCGCCGTCAGACCAACACAGTGAATTGGGGCACGGATCTGCCACTCGCGCAGGGCATCACGTTCGGCTGAATACCTGACGACTGCAATCGGAGAGAAGGGAGGCCATCATGGATCAGAATCGGGAACTCGATGGACTCATGGCGCGCATGGTGGGGGAATTCATTCTGCACAATCAAGCCGGGAAAACGCTGCAAGCCATGCTCGACGAAGCGGGAGTCGGCCTCACTCCCGTGATCGATCACGTAACCTTGCGGACACTCGATATCGATCGCCGGGCCGAGCCATTCATCGCCCTCGGATATGCCTATGACGAAACACTGGAATATGAGGACTGGTACGCCAAAGTCTATCGGAAATCCGGTTACCCCGCGCTCTTTGTGGATCAAGCCTATGCGGGCGACCGCGGACGAACCAGCATTATTCCCGGATGGGTTCAGAACTTCGGCGACCAGGTCTTTCACCATATCGCTGTCCGCGTGGAGGATATCGAGAGAGCCGTCCGACAACTCAAGCATAAAGGTATCGTATTCGCCGGAACCATCGTCGGTGCACCCGGGGGCTCACTCCGGCAGATTTTCTCCTCACCGGAAATGGTCGACGGACATCCATTCTCGGTGCTGGAGCTGGCCGAACGACACCAGGGCTACCAGGGCTTTCTGCCGCCGCAAGCCGACAGCCTCATGAAGTCGACTGCGCCGCGTGAGATTTCGCGCAAGTGACCCATCATCTTCAGGCAACGACACCCGCCGCACACCGGATATTACTTCGTCAGCCCTGGGCATCTCGCGAGATCCCGACCGCCATCACGATACACCTTGCGTTACCACCGACATCCTGTTAGGGTGACACTTGATCGCGTAAGACCTCACGAGTTTAGGGGCCGCAGTATCCCCTGAAGTAAGGGAGTCTGACGCGATTTTTTGTTTACCCGCACTAGACCGTCCTGCATCTGCTGAGCACTCCCCGTTGGCCTTATCACCCATCGCTCGCAAGACCAGCCCGACACAGTCGCGTGGTTTGTTGTCACATTTTCAAGAGGTGCATTTTGTTTCATGAATTTCCGTCAAAGTTTCAAGCCCTCCTCCGCAATGCTGCGGGAAGCGCTTACCACATTGCTATCGTTGCCCTGAGCGGAGGCATTGCCCTCCTGCTCCCGGCGGGAGCCAAACAGTTTCTCTCCTTCTGGTCTCAGGTCGAGCACAACAAGCTCTCGCTGATCGCCGTCGAAATGACGGTCGCCGTACTCCTGATCGCAGGGATGAACTTTTTTCATCGCAGCCTTCGCGACCGAGCCCTGGCGGCGTACGCGACCGGAGCCGGACTCGTCTCATTCTTCCCCCGGCGCGCCCGAGGGGCTGAACGACGTATCAGACAACTCAAAGAAGATCAGGGAACAGGCCGCACCATCAAGGTAATCGGGTCAAGCGGATACAGCACCCTGGTCGACCAGGTGGGTGACCTCTCATCAGTGCTCGACAAATGTCTGGGCGCACAAATCCTATTGGTCAATCCATACAGCCAGGAAACCAGCTCTCGCATCCAGGCTATCGGCCATCCCGAATTTACGCTGGACGGATTCCGGGAGGAAGTCCGGCAAAGCATCGCGCTGCTCAAACGCCTCAAGGCCATGGGGAAAGCCGTGAAGCTCAAGCTGTACGCCGATCCGCCCCTGGTCAAAATGGTTGTTCTAGGCGACTATTTGTGGCTGCAGCACTACCATGCCGATCTGGATATCGACACCATGCCGGAATATGTGCTGCGGCACAATCGAAAGACCCACGGGCTCTACACGCTCTACACGCATTATTTTGAGCAGCGATGGGAAAATCCGGAGATCCCTGAATACGATCTAGAGACCGACGAACTCGTCTATCGAAGCAGAACCGGAAGCGAACTGCGGCGTGAACAATTTGAGCCTGCTACGCTTCCCTGCTTGGAAGAAGCACCCATAGCCCGAACGCGCGCGCTACCGGCTGACATAGTTCAGCGGGAGTTGCACATGAATAATGTTCCTGAAATGACCTACGGACGGATGAAGGCCTGCTCGGAATAGCTGAGGCCAGGGAATATCACCGCAACTCAATCTGGTGAGACCTCTCGGCTGACGGAAGACAGACGCTTGACCTGGATGCGGCGTGCCGCATCCAGGTTATCGGAGAGAAGCCGACTTATGACGACACAGATGATGTGACGAGACAGGCCGCATGATGAAGCGCATCGAGTCGGGAGGCATGATGGTGACCAGGCGGGACCAACCGCAAAACTCCCAACCCTTCCAGCACATCGGTTACCGCGGACTGCATCCCCACGAGCACAAGATGCTGCTGATGGGACTCAGCCATGTGAATCATATCCTCGACCGCCAGCGCGGCGGTCCCATCGATCGTCGGCACCGCCGACAAGTCCAGTACGACAACCGCAAAACTGTTCCACCGCGACACACCCTCTAAGCGACGGACCATGTCCTTGGCAGAACCAAAACTCATCGGACCGTCGATATGAATCAGAATGATCCGGCCCTCGTGACGGCCCAGCACCGCCGCCTCCTCACTGGTGAGTGGAGACTCCGGGATCTGGCCGGTGATGATCCGCATATTCGTCAATTCGAGTTCCGCCATCCGCTTAACGAACAAGACACTCGCCAGCACCAGGCCGACTGCGACCGCCATGATGAGGTCTGCCAACACCGTCATCGCACAGACGACCGCCATGATCGTGACGTCTGCGCGCGGCGCCTGCACGACATGCTTGAGCAAACGCCAGTCGATAATATCGACGCCCACCTTCACGAGAATCCCGGCCAGCACGGCGAGCGGAATCCGCTCCGCCAACGGCCCCAAGCCCAGGAGCACCGCCAACAAGATCAAGGCATGAAGCGCGCCTGAAATTGGCGTTCTCCCGCCTGTCCGGATATTGATGACCGAGCGCATCGTGGCACCCGCGCCGGGCAGTCCACCAAACAGGCCAGCCACGGCATTGCCGATCCCCTGCCCGATCAACTCGCGGTTGGAATCATGGTGCGTCCGCGTCATGTTGTCGCAGACCAGCGACGTAAGAAGGCTGTCGATGCTGCCCAGCACGGCCAGCACGATCGCCTGCCCGATTACGATCTTCACGGCATCAAGATGAAGAGCAGGAAGCACCGGCATGGGAATCGTTGTCGGAATCGCGCCGATCACCGGCGCGTCGGGGAACGCGAATACTCCCAATAACGTACCAACGACCAACGCAAGCAACGGAGGCGGAATGATTTTCCCCACAGACTCCGGCGTCCCATAGACAATCGCCAGCGACAGGACCCCGAGCACCAGCGCGTCTAGCACGGGATTCATAAAGAACGACGGCAACATGGCCATGGTCGCAAGGACACTTCCGGACTGGGCTGTGTGGCCGACCAGCGGAGCGGCTTGGAGAATAATGATGATCGCGCCGATTCCGCTCATGAAGCCGGAAATCACGGGATACGGCATTAAGGTGATGTAGCGCCCGACACCGCTCAATCCAAGCAGAATCTGCAGCCCGCCCCCCAGGATAACGGCCGCAAAAGCCAGTGCCGGCTCCTGACCGAACTGTGCGATAAGCCCGGCCATGACGACCGTCATCGGGCCGGTGGGGCCTGACACCTGCGCAGGAGTGCCGCCGAACAACGCGGCAAACAATCCGACGAAGATCGCTCCGTACAGGCCGGCAATCGCTCCGGCGCCTGACGCCACGCCAAAGGCGAGGGCCAGCGGCAGCGCGACAACGGCAGCGACGACCCCGCCGGCGAGATCACCGCGAAGATGGGAAAACGACAAACCGTGAATGATGGGCACGAACGACCCCTTCCAGACACAACGCTCAGGACAGTCGTAACAAACCTGCGGCCGGGAGTCTATCAAAAGAAGGCATCCCATTCCGAACAGAGAAGGGAATGGAAATGATCGGGCAGAACAGCAAATCCGGGCCTGTGCAAGAACAAGCTGCCCACAATTGCACGGAGAGACAATGTTTTGTCAGTCTGCGTGGAGATACCTAGCCTATCAAGCGCCCGGTTGTCGTAAAATCCCCTCCAAATCATCTGAAATCTCCTGCCATAGACCCCGGCATAATGCTTGCTGAAACTCATCGCAGGCCGGGAACGACCGAGAACCAGATGGGGCTCTCACGTGCACCCGGCAGACACCTAAGGAGGAGATCAGATGAAGATGATTAGCATGAAATCTACAATGGCACTCGTTCTGACAGTAGGAATCACCGGAGCCGTGAGCGCCGGCCCGGCATGGGCGGAAGCCGAGTATACTCCCTCATCCAGCCCGAAGACTCTGGAATTGGATACCAAGCCCGGGCCGGCTTTTACGACCATCGACGGGAAGGTCAGCAAAATTGAAGGCAACATCTACGTGGTCGAAGGTCCTGCCTACAATGCGATCGGGGGAGGAACTCACTCTAACGAAATCCGCGTCTTTGTCGGCAAAGACACCAAGAAGATCAGCGGCGAAAAAAGAGTCGGAGATAAAATTCGCGCTGAGCTGACACAGGGCGGCTTCGCCAATTCCATTCAATAGCGCCTCGCCACTTTCCAAGTATCCGTCGAACCTAGCGCGGGCTGGTCCGGAAGGATCAGCCCGCTTCTGTTTTGACCTCAAACATTCTTCCTGCCTCCCCGGTCAGTCTGGTAAAACGTAGTGAGCACTGACCTCGACCACTGTTCGATCCGTGCCGAATCGAAACACCTCGGCCACCAGACCACGATGGCCGCGATACATCAGCGTAAGCCCCTCCACCCCGACCAGGATTGAGACCAACCTAAAATGCAAGTCCGGAAGCAACTGCAGTCCTTTCGTCCAGTAGGCGCGTACCGCCGCTTTCCCTTTGAGACGCCCGCTTGGCTCACCGGCAATCGTGACAATGAGCGGAGACCTCATCTCAAAGTCATCCGCATAATGCGCCAACACCCGATCCAAATCGTGAGCGTTCCAGGCATCGATCCATTCCGCAGTAAAAGCTCGGGCAAACTTCTCATCAATCATCTCGGACCTCCTCGCTCATCGCAGACACAGTACTGAGAACACACCATCCCCCGACAAACCTGAACGCTCACACAACGGCCTGACCGAATTTCCAGGCCAATACGCCCGGGGACCCGCTGAATCAGGCGCTTGACCTTACCCTTAATAGCGCTTGACTACGACCTCATTTGCGCCCAGGGTGATGTTAGTGACGTCTCAAGCCCCGCTGACTGTCCCATCCCTCGCGCTCCCGCAATCCGCTCCGCGCGACTGATTCCCCGGTCTCCGCCGCTTCCTACGCCAGCGGTTCTTTCACTCCCTGTTGTTCAGGTCTCTCCGTAACCGGAAGTGCTGTCTGCTTCCGGCTTCGAACGGGACCTCTACGCCCGCCTCGCTTGAAGCATGGAGCAGGCTTTACACATCAGTACAGGAGATACCGCCATGATTACAGTTACGTCAACGGCTGAAGAAAAGATTCGGGAACTGATGCGGGAAGAGCAGGATACGATCGGCCTGCGCGTCTATGTGAAAGGCGGCGGCTGCCACGGCTACCAATACGGGATGGCCTTCGAGTCCAAGATGAGCGACGACGACACCGTCGTGGAAATGGGAGATGTGAAAGTGATCATGGATTCCCAAAGCGCCCCGCTGCTGAACGGCTGCGAAGTCGATTATACGGACAGTGTGCAAGGTTCAGGGTTTGCGATCAAGAATCCGCAAGCGAAAACGACGTGCGGATGCGGCAGTTCATTCAGCGCATAACGCAGTTTGCCTCAACGTCAACATTGAAACTCAGCAAGGCTGAGAGGAGATATACATGAGCAAAGAACGCATCACGATTTCACCCGACCTCTATGACATCATGCCGCCCGAGTATCAGGACCTTGTCACCAAGGCCACCTACGGCAAGGAAGACCGGGGATGGAAGGATATCGGAACGGCCAAGGAACTCATTGAACAGCACTCGCTCTGCGCCGGTTGTCCTGAGTCCATGGCGTTCCGCTACATTTTAGCCTCGCTCCCCAACCCCGAAGATACCGTCATGGTCGGATCGACCGGCTGCACCAGCCTCGTCTTTCCTCATGTCGCATTGCACAACATCCATTCATTGTTCGGAAATCAAAATGCCGTGGCATCAGGCCTGAAGCGGGCCTTGACCGTCCGTTTTCCCGGACGAATCAAGGATGTGGTCGTGCTGGCCGGCGACGGCGCCACGGTGGACATCGGACTCGACATGACCTTGCAGGCGTGGTTTCGCCAGGAAAAGTTCACCACGATCTGTTTTGACAATGAGCTGTATGCCAATACCGGCGGCCAGGAAAGCGGGCTGATGCAAAAAGGCTTCGTGGCCAAAATGGCTCCGATGGGCAAGAGCTTCGACAAGGTGCGTCTTCCTGAAATTGCGCGGGAGGCCGGCTGCCACTACGTCGTGAACTGTACGGTGAGCAAACCATCCCTGGTGGAGAAAGTGATCCGGAACGCCGTGCTCGTCGCGCGCGAGATCGGTCCCACCTACGTGCAACTGTATACCCCCTGCATTCTCGAAATCGGCAAGGATAGCCAGGAGGGGCTACAAGAAATGCGCGACGCGGAAAAGCCGAGCGAGCGATTCGCTTATAAAGAATACATGAGCGAGCCTGCCAAGGAACTTATCGCCGAACTCGCCGCGAAGGCAAAAGAAAAGAAAGACGCCGCGAAACAGTTGGCGTCATCCCAGGCATAACAAGGATCGCCGCAGCTGCGGCCTACACAAAGAACGGAGGTGCCAGATGAGTCTCGATTATGTGAAGTTCACCCCAGGGTTCGATGCGTTCATGCCGAAAGAATACAAGGACATGGTGGAGCACGGTCCCTTCGGAAAGAAAACGACCGTCTCGCAGATGGGCAGCTTCAAGGAAATTCTTGAAGAACACCCCATGTGCGCCGGCTGCGCGATGACCTTGTTTATCCGATTGGCAATCATTGCCTTTCCCAATCCCGAAGACACCATCACGGTCGGCACGGCCGGATGCGGCCGGTTAGCCATTTCGCAGGCGGCGATTCCCTTCGTATACGGCAACTACGGCGACCAGAACGGTGTCGCCAGCGGGTTGTCGCGCGGGTTGCGGATCCGCTTCGGCGATAAACCCAAGGATGTCGTGGTGATCGCGGGTGACGGAGGAACCGCCGATATCGGATTCCAGCAAGTGCTCCATTCCTGGTTCAGAAAGGAACGGTTCACGACGATCATGCTGGACAATGAGGTCTACGGGAATACCGGCGGACAGGAAAGCGGCATGACGACCAGAGGCGCGGTGCTCAAGATGGCGCCGCTCGGCAAAAAGTTCGAAAAGATGGATATGGTCAGTATGGCCAAAATCGCCGGCTGCGCCTATATCGCCACAGTGGTGCCGAACAATCCGCGGCGGGTCGAAAGCTGCATCAAGAAAGCCGTCCTGATCGCGCGGGAAGTCGGACCGACCTATATTCAAGCCTATACATCCTGCAATATCGAATATGCGATCCCTACCGATCAGGTGATGGCCGATGCCAAGGCCGTCGAGGATGACCGGTACAAATTCACCGAGTATGTCAGCGAGGAAGCGAAGGAATATCTCGCGAGCCGATACGGCTATAAGGACTTCCTGCCGAAGCCGGTTGCGGCTGTCGTACAGGCGTGACAGGATGGGCGGAAGATTCGGGAACCGGGAGCGACGCACCGCCCGGATCTTCCACCCTTCACCCGGCACGCCCTGCCGACGATACGACCGGAGGTACATCACGATGGACGCAGCAACCCCGAGCGCGAAGACCCTCTTTACGCTGAGCTACGGTATGCGGCTGGATAGGGGGACCGGTGCAGAAGAGGCGCATCCGCACATGCCGATCGTTCTGCCCGATGGATCGACCGGCAACATCACCCTGCACGTGATCAACGGCACGCCGGAAGAAATCAAAGCGCGGTTACTGGAAAGCGTCGACGCATTTTTCGAAATCCATGCCGAGACTTAAGCACCTCGATTCATGACCGGAGCCCGGAACCGCCGAAAGGGATTCTGCGGCCGTCTGGAGAGACCATCATGCAGACGCTTGATATCGATCGCCCGGAGATGCCGGACCTTCAGTTCGTCCTGCTCGTCACAGCACTGTGCACCTCCCGACTGACTTCACTCAATGTGCCCGACGGCGTGCGGACTGCACTGTTCGACCGGTGCTGGGTGCTCGTCCATGAAGGCCCTCCTCCCTATAAACAGGAAGAACGCGTCATCGATCTCCGTCCCTGGAGTGAAACGACGCTGGACGCGATGGTCGAGACGATCCGCACCGTACTAACGGACGCGGGTATCCAGACATTGAGCTGGGACCACTCACCCAGTGAACCGACCTGGACCAGTACTCCGGAAGCGCTGCCGTTGATCCAGCGACTCGAGCAACTCTATCCACCTCCGTCCGAGACGCCCGCTCATCAGCCACTGACCAAGGTAGGAAGCGTCACTGATACTCTGCCCTCCTTCAGAAAGGGAAACGTCTCCACAGACAGTGAGCAAGCACATCTCAAACAGCTCATCGGTGAGATGTCGGCATTAATGACGGCATTCGCCCCGGCGCTGGAGCGGCGCGCGGCGACACTCGAGGCCAGAGGCAGAGATACCGAGTTGACCGACAAACTACTCAAGGGTGCCGGCGTGATGCGCGACAGCGGATATATGTATCTGACATGGGCCCGCCATTATGTCGCGTTATCCGACGAGAACCCTCACGCCGCCGAAGAAATAGATGAAATCGGCTTCGGTCTCTCATAGATCCACACCGTGATGAGCCATACGGAAACAAACTGACAGGCCGCCCCAACTCAAACTGCTCCTGACTGAACCCACCATTTTTCAGTTATAGTACAGGCATGCCTCCCCGATCCCATCGCCGCAATGCCCGAGCGCCTCGCCGCAGAACGGGGCGATCACGCCGGCGCTTCCGATTCGCCGCGCCGCGCCGCTTCGTACGCTACCGCTGGCAGGAATGTCGAACGTTCTTGCGAGCCTTAGGAAAAACCACGCCGGCGGTGCGCATCGTGGTCAGCGCCGCACTGCTCCTTGTCCTCTGGCTGGCCGTGAATTGGACGTACCACGCGTTCAATAAACCGACTGAAGTCCTGTTTCCCCTGGATAACGCGCTCGACAAAAGTCCGGCGAAAACCTGGCAGGAATATGGCTCGCTCTTCCGTGAACATTCGACGGCGGTGATCACGCCGGAGCTGCTCGCCGCATTGGCCCAGAGCGAAGGCGCGGGTAATCCCGTGGCGCGGACCTACTGGCGATGGCGTGCTTCCTGGAATCCCCTGGAGTGGTATCAACCGGCGTCAAGCGCGGTGGGTATGTACCAGCTCACCGACGGCACGTTTCAACTGGCGAAGCGCTATTGTATTCACGATCACGAGGTGGTCGAAGACGGCCCCTGGAGAAATCTGCAATCCTGCTGGTTCAACAGCCTCTACTCCCGCGTCGTGCCGAGTCATGCGATCGAGATGACCGCCGCGCTCCTCGACCGCAACGTCGCCGACGCGATGGGCCACCGGCGGACGGCCGCGGCGACGCTCCAGAAGAAGCAGGACCTCGCCGCCATCATTCACCTCTGTGGAGCGGGAGCGGGCCAGAGCTACGCCAGGCGAGGGTTTCGGTTACTCCCCCACCAGCGTTGCGGCGACCACGACGCGGGGATCTACCTCGCGCGGATCAACGGATTGAAGCAGCAGTTCGCCCATCTTGCGGCCGGCAGCAAAGAGTTACGGCCCGCCAAACCTCACTGACCGCGAAGAGATCGCATCTTCGCGACAGTGCCGGTCATTCCCTACCAATCGGCTCCGAGCCGATCGATCACGATCTGATGCACAACGGTGTGCTTACCCAGCGTCGCCAGATAGACGGCGGCTTCGGCCACGTCGAACGGATCGATCTTTTCGCTGTGCAGTATCTCTTCCGGTGACGCATCCACAAGCTCATCGGCCACGCCGCCAGGACAGATGGCGGTCACTTTAATATGATGCGGCCGGCCTTCGTCGGCCAGCGACTTGGTCAATGCCATAATCCCGTGCTTCGAGGCGCTATAGGGGCCGGTTCCAGCCCAGGCCTGCACACCGGCCACGCTCGACATATTAATGATGGTGCCCCCGCCCTGCTGCTTCATCTGTGTGAATCCCGCACGGCAACAGAAGAAGGTCCCGCGCAGATTCACATTCATGACCGCATCGAAATCCTTCGTGCTCGTCTCGGCCAGTCGCCGCCCACCGGCGATGATGCCGGCGTTATTCACCAGCACATCCAGTCTCCCGTAGCGCTTTACCGTCTCCGCGATCAGCCGCTCGACCTGTTGTTCATCGGCCACGTCGGTTTGAATCGCCCAGGCCTCTCCGCCTTTGGCTTTGATCTGTTCCACCGTCCGCTCGCAAAATGCCAGCCGCCGCGCAGTCACGACGACCCGCGCGCCTTCTGCACCATAGCGGAGAGCAATGGCCTTGCCGATGCCGCTACTGCTGCCTGTGACAATCGCCACTTTGCCGGTTAATCGTCCCATCCGGTGACCTCGTGATTTCTAAAAGATGACTAGCGGTCACCCGCCACGGGATCGTGACTGCGAAGAAAAACGCCGCCGTTACGTTTCCATCATTTCGAGTCTTGCATCGAACTCATGCCCGCAGGCCGTGCAGCGGATGCAATCCGACTCGACGGTGAATTCTTCCACTCTGATCCCCATGCCGCCGCAGTCCGGGCACCGGGCAAGCTGGACTTTCTGGTCCCCGAGCGTCTCGTATTGGCTGCCGTGAAGACAATAGACGGGTTTCCCCTCCAGCAGCCACGGCCGCCCCGCATTGTCGAGGACCGGCAGGACAAGATAGTGATGATTCACATAGTCTTCAATGTCGGCGCGGTTCGCAAAGCCGTCCTTGATGGATTTTCCGCTCACCGCCTCATAGAGCGCGTGCTCTTTGACGATCGCTTTAGTCGGTCCCATATGTACCTCCATGGCTTGGACGAATGCGGTCACGCCAGGGTTCAGACGACGCCGGAGTAATAGCGCAAAATATTGGATACCGAAATCACGCCGAGGATCTGGCCGTCTTGCGTCACGGCCAGATGCCGGGTGGCCTGTTCTTTCATCAGACGCACCGCCTCGATAATCGGACGGTCGCCGGCGATCGCCACGACCGGCTTTCGCATGCAGGTTTTGACGGCAGTGGCGGCGGGATTCAGGCCGTTGGCCACCACCTCGCGCGCAAGCATGGAATCTGTGATGAATCCGACATAGGATTGCTTGTCCGTCAGGAGCAACGAGCCCGTTTTCCATTTCTGCATGAGCTGCCCCGCCTCTTGGAGGGTGGCGTCCTGGGACAGGCTCCGGATTTCCGGAGACATGTGTTCGGCCACTTGCGGACCGATGAGGGTACGCCCCACTTTGGTCTTCTTCGGTTCGGCAGACCGGCGCGCTTCCAATTCGGAAATGCAACTCTCCAACACCCGGCTGCGTTGCAAGAGACTCTGTCGCTGACTGTCCATACCGGTGCCTTCCGGCGCCTCATCCGTCATATTCACCAGGCCGGCCGCCTCGCCCAGCTCGGCATATTCATACGCATGCAACAGATCGGACGTCTGCCCCAGCAGGTCGCCGATCAACTGCTCCGCGTCGAAATCGAACTCGTCCAGGCTGCGGGTGGGCTTCCCTTTGCCCAGAAACGGGGCAAGTTCGGCCAGCTGTTCCCGCATACGTTCTATACTCCGGTCAAAAGACACTCGCGGCTTTTTGGAATTGGTAAGGACGGCCATAGCACCTCCTTATTGATGAACACGGTGGGATAATCGATCATACGCCTAGCCGAATAAACGAGGCAAGCAGCCTTCTCCTGCCGGCAGAAGAAGAAACCTGGTGCGGGAAGCACGGGATGGCGGGAAAAGACGGAACCGGTGTGACTCGTAGCGCGCGAGCCGGATCAGAGGCCGGCGCCTGACAACGACGCGCTTACTCGCGCAATCGGGTGACTCGCCAGGCGAGGCCTGCCCCGATCAGGAGCAGACAGGCCGCGAGGAGAAACGGCGCACCGGGAAGCTGCCACCCGGTTTGTGCCCCGATGAAGTGCGCAAAGATCTGCGTGAAGAGCGTCGGACCGATCAGACCGGTGACCCCGTTGATGCTCGCCATCGCCCCCTGCAACCGGCCTTGCTCCGATCCGCTCACGCGGCGCGTCATCAAGGCCTGGGTCGCCGGGCCGGCGAGCCCCCAGAAGGCCATGATCGGAATGCCCAGGCAGAAAATCCAGCCCTGCGGCGCGACTCCGTAGACGGCAAATCCGGCCACGCCGCAGAGTAACCCCGCCAGCACCATCGTGCGCTCTCCGAATCGTGCAGTGAGCGGCCGGATCAGCAGGCCCTGCACGATCATCGCCGCCACGCCCACACCGGCGAGCATCAGCCCGACGCTCGCTGTGTCCCATCCGTAGCGATAGCCCATGTACAACACGGCAATGCTCGGCAGCACCGCGTGCGCGAGATAGCCGAGGAACGCGACGGTCGCGAGCCCGAACAATTCATGCTGCGAGCGCAGCAGCACCAGCGAGCCGACCGGATTCGCCCGCTTCCAGGCAAAGGCCGCCCGCTTCTCGCGCGGCAACGACTCCGGCAGCACAAAGAAGCCGTAGCAGGCATTCAGCAGACTGAGAGCCGCGGCGCCCCAGAACGGCAACCGCGGATCGATCGCGCCGAGCCATCCTCCCAGCGCCGGGCCGAGGATAAACCCGAGGCCGAAGACCATGCCGATCTTGCCGAACGCCGCAGCCCGCTGCTCCGGCGGCGTCACATCGGAAATATAGGCGCCGGCCGTGCTGAAGCTCGACGAAGCCATCCCGGCGATCACCCGCCCCGCGAACAGCCAGGCGAGATTCGGCGCCAACGCCATAAGAATATAGTCGAGTCCCAATCCAAAGTTTGAGAGCAACACCACCGGCCGCCGGCCGAACCGGTCGGACAATGCCCCTTGAATAGGCGAGCAGATAAACTGCATCAGCGCCCAGGCCGTGCCCATGTAGCCGAAGATCTCCGCCGCGCGCGCCGTGTCACCCGCCATGAACTCTTCGACGAGCTTTGGTAGCACCGGAATCACGATGCCGAAAGACAGCATGTCGAGGAGCACGGTGAAGAGAATGAACAGGGCCGCGGCCTGGCGCGGCTGAGTGGTTGGGTCAGTCATGGCGGGGCATTCTAGCAGGCCGCTGCGTGAGTAGACACCAGCTCTGGCCGCACGATTTCCAAGAACCGGTCAGAATCCGACCGACAACCCGATCGTGCCCAGCAGGGCCGCGCGATCCGCCGGCCCGGCGAATTCGGTTCCGAGACCACCATCCAACACCAGTCGCGATGAAAGCTGATGCCGCAGGCCGAGCTCAAACCCGGTGTGGTTGCGTCGACCGCGAAGGTCCGATTCCCGCGTGTAGAGACTGGCAATCAACGTATCACGGAAGCTCGTCGGATAGCCTAAGGGATAACTCACCGCTGCGACGGCACGATACGCGCCCGGGCGTTCCTTCCCCTGCGGCGAGCCGAGGATCGTATAGCCCGCGTTGAGGTGCACGCGCAGACGGCCGAATGAACGGGTCAGGATGCCGGTCATCTGCGTATCTATGCCCTTCGAGTTCACTCCGGTGGGCAGATCCACTTCGACGCGAGCCGCAAACGCCGGCAGGCTGATTGTTTCCGTATTGAAGTTGTAGAGCACCCCTAGATGCAGGTCTCCCGACTTCGCCGCCCCGACGAGAGTATGGGGATCGGACATCAGATCGCCCTGAATTTCGATCTGCGTATTGTCGAAGGCTCCATAGATGATCTGCGGCTGAAAGGTGACACGGGTGCGGCCTTCCCGCCGGTCGTTGAAGCGCACGCCGCCTTCCATCCCGATTTCGCCTTTGGGAATGGCGTAGGCGTCTTCCATCCCGATCGGCCGGTTCGGATCGAGGTTGTCGTGGTCCAGGGCGAAGCCGGGCTGAGGCAGCAGCCCAAGCAAGAGCACGATCACCGCGCTGATTGCATGCCAGGCCGGCCGCTTCAATGGTGCTGCTCCCGGTCCTTCACGATCATCGGATTGGTCCCATCCGCGCTTGCCAGATAGTAGCTGTCCACGAGGCGATAGATCTCCGCCCGCTTCGCGTCCCACGTCGGCAGTAACTCGCTCGCCAGGATGTCGCTGATGTTGTCGTGCAGCATGTGGAGGTTATCGAAGATGTCGGCGATCTCCGGATAGCGCGCGGCGAACGACGGGCTCAGCTCCGCCGTCAACGGCATGAAGGTCCACTCCACCGGCGGCTGTTCCAGATAACGGTGATAGGTTGTGAGAATCGGCCGCACCGCCTGGGTCTTGGCTTCTAAATCGCGGGTGGCCTGCAAGGGATCGTACACGGCGACTTGCAGGTAGTGATACGACCAGATCGTGGCGTTGAAGAGCGGAAACCGTTTGCGGAACGTCTTGGAATAGGGCAACTGATCCAGCCGGTGATGATCCAGCCGCTTCGCCGTAATGGCGTAGGCACTTTCTTGATAGTAGGCCAGCACGTTCCGGATCGCATGATCTTTGTCGGGCTCGTCGGAGGCCATGATGTCGTAGGTGGCCCGATGCAGAGCATGCGCTTCGTCGAAGGTGTTCTGCGCGCGCCAGGCCAGCTTCATGTACGTGGGGGCAATGGCTTCTTCATTGGGGTTGAGCCGGGGCTTCGTGGCAATGAAGGCGAGCGTTTCCTTGCGCGCCCGGTCTTCGATGGCCGGCACATCCTTCCCCCCGGTCAGCAAGAGATTCTCGTACAAGTTGGAATGGCCGAAATCGACTCCATTGAACTCGCTGTCGAGCTCAGCCAGATCTTCGCGCAGGGCAAAATTCCAGAACGCACGGTAGTAAAACCGCTTGTCGCGCGGCTCGAACTGACTGCAGCCGGCCAGCGCCAGAGCGACCGTGGCCAACACCGCGAGTGCCCTGAGACGGTTGGAAGGATGATGCATCATGATAGTTTCTCGTATCCCGGATTCTTGCACGGCTCGCGTGGATCACACGATAACCCCCCTCAGAATAAAGGGTCTGATCACCCGGCGTCCATCGCGCAGTTACTCCCTGACGGATCATAAGGTCCTCTTGCGTCCGAACAAAGCCGACGCTAATCTCTTCACGGATTCATCGAGAACATGGACTGACCGGCTTTTATCCAGGAGGAAGATACATGCGCATCATCGTCATCGGGGCAACGGGAACGATCGGGTCCGCAGTCGTCGCCGCGCTGTCCGCGCAACATGACGTACTGAGTGTCGGGCATAAGAGTGGCGCGATTCGCGTGGACCTCGCATCGATAGAGTCCATCCTTCAACTGTTTCGCACGGTCGAGGCCTTCGATGCCCTCGTGTGCGCCGCAGGCCGGGCCGCGTTCGGAAGC
>JACOEJ010000056.1 GCA_024998645.1 Nitrospira sp. | reverse complement strand
CCCCAGGTCGCTTTCTTGCCGACCATCCAACGATACAACCCGATCAATTTCCAGAAGGAATTCAATTGCCGGTAGCCGAAGTTCTCCAAAATCGCTCCTAGTAAGAGGAGGAGTACATGGTGAGGTTTTGGATAGATATGGAAAGACATCTCTTCCAAGAAAAATGCACTGACCGAGAGGAGGATGCCTAGACTGACGGCGGCCACGAGCAAGACAAGCCACACTTTAAAGGAGACGAAGCCCAGGATAAATCCGACGGTCACGAATGCATAGCCGAAGACTTCAATGGCCGGGCCCAGCCACTCGAACAGCGCCATGAAGGGGAACGCCAGCCAGCCCACCGCTCCGCCTTTGGGATGACATAAGAGATCGAGATTGTTCGTCAGACTTTCACAGAGGCCGCGCTGCCACCGGATGCGCTGATTCTTGAGCGTCGTGAGGTCTTCCGGGGCCTCGGTCCAGCAAATCGGGTCGGGGGCGAAGGTGATGCGATAGGGTTTCCCTGCAAGTCGCATGTGCCGGTGGAGCCGCACGACGAGTTCCATGTCTTCGCCGATCGTCTCGTGGCGGTAGCCGCCGATCCCGATCACGGTGTCCTTATGGAAGAGCCCGAAGGCGCCGGAAATGATGAGCATCGCGTTGATCGGAGACCAGCCGAGCCGGCCGAACAGAAAGGCGCGCAGGTATTCGACGATTTGAAACAGCGCGAGGATATTGGTCGGGAGTCCCACCTTTGTTAGAAATCCATTCTTCACTTCGCAGCCGTTGGCGACACGGACGGTGCCTCCGCAGGCGATCGTGTGGGGGTCGTCCAGAAAGGGCTGCACGGCCAGCCGAAGGCTGTCACGCTGGAGTATGGAATCGGCATCAATGCAGCAAAATAACGGATACAGCGAAATATTGATTCCCGCGTTGAGCGAGTCCGCTTTGCCGCCGTTATCTTTATCAACGACCCGTAGATTGGGTTGTGCCGGGGCATGGTAGATCGTTCGGATCGGTTTCGTGGTCAACCGGGCGTCGTAGGCTTCTGGAAACGGAATCAGGCCGAATTCCTTGATCAGGACCTCCAACGTCTTGTCCTTCGACCCGTCGTTGATGATCACTATTTCAAATTCCGAATAACTCAGTTGGAGAAGGGATTTGACCGTAGTCGCGATGGTCGCTTCCTCATTGAAGGCAGGAACGAGCAGCGTGATTTGCGGTTCGAATCCGGTATAGCCATGCGGGAGGCTGTTGAGCGAGCGCTCTTCCATGTAGCGCCGCAGATGGATCGCGGCGACCACATCCAACATCAAGTATCCCGCGGTCAGGCCGAGAAGGTAGAGCAAGAACAGCCATTCGGAAATAGGTATGAGCGTGTCCAGCCACATCAGTCAGCGTGTTTCCATTCGCCGTCGAGTCTGTCGATGGAGGGGCTTCTCTACCGTGTGGTGGAACTGGGCCCTCGCGTTTGCGTCGGTCGTGGCCATGCCGTTGTTCGGACACTCAGAAGACATTTCGGTGCCTCTCTCCATTCCCCTCCCACCCGCTGTTTCTGAGATCGAGTTGTCGTATGTCGGTGAACACACCACTCCTGCCGTGACGCTCAGTGGTCCGTCTGCTGCCGTGCCCTCTCTTCCTTATCGACCGTTTGTGCCTATTCTTGATCTTCGCGGCATGTTCGGCGAAGCCCGTATGTTCGGCTCCTGCCAAGGACAGAAGCCTCGGGCGCAGGCCGGTATCGATCTGGAGCGGGCTGCCGGAAGCGGGATGCGGTGCGGTCAGCGCATCCCGCTGCACCAGGCAGAAATTGCCGTGGATCTATTGTCCTACGAGACGTTGCGGATTCGTGGTCGCGCGTCGGGCCGGGTCATTGTGGCATTGGAAGATCGGGCTGGAGAGCAACGGGAAGACAATCTTCCGGTCGCGACGGTCACCGGCCCATTCGATCTCACGCTCTCGCTCAAGGAGATCGGTCGGAAGCTGGATCTCCGCTCACTGACGGCGTTAGTGGTGTTAACGGAGACGGCCAGCGCGCATATATTGTTTGAACAGATTGAAGCCGCGCAGCCGTCATTCGTGCCTGCAGGGCCTGCCGGGATCGGATTCTGGGTGTGGAAGTACCGTGAGGCGATCCGTGAGCCGAACGCGCTGCTGGCCACCTGTCGGATCCAGAGTTGCTCCAGAGTGCTCGTTCAGATGCCGTCTCAGGCGGATGACGACGCGCTCTGGCGTCACTATGCCAGGCTACTGATGACGCTGCAGGAGGCTGGGGTTGCGGCATTCGCGCTGGACGGATATCCCGAAGCGATTCAGGAACCCCACAGACTCGCCGATAAGATACAGAGGCTCCTGGCTCTGGTGAAGCCCGGCGGGATATCCGGGATTCAGCTTGATATTGAACCGTATCTCTTGCCGGGCTTTCTGCAGGATGAGGCCCAACTCCGTCGCTATGTCGAGACGATTGATACGCTGAAGAACGTCATCGGTGGACGCGTTCGTCTCTCGATGGTGATTCCATTTTGGCTGGCGTCGCCGACCCTTGCCGGCCGCCCCTTGGCCTATGCCGTGATGGATCGGGTCGACGAAGTGGCCGTGATGAGTTATCGCACTGACTTGGACGAAGTGCAGGCCATTGCCGAAGACATCCTGCGCTATGGCGATCTCGTCGGGACGCGAGTGTGGCTGGCGGTGGAGACCACTCCGCTTCCGGTCGAGCAGCATGTGGTGTTGCGCCGTGAATTGGACCCTGACCGGGCTGACGCGATGCTGGACTATGATCGGCGTCTGTTGCAGTGGATGCCGCCGGCAGGGGGATTGAGCCTCTCGACCCGGCGGGAGTGGTTCCGGATTCATCACCGGTTCACAGTGAGGCCGGAGCGGCTGACCTTTGCCGGCCGTTCACGAGCTGAGGTGTCCGCCTCGGTGCAGCGGATTGTGGAGATGACATCGCATCCCAGTTTTTCAGGCGTGATCATTCACGACGTTGATGGATTCCGAGCCCTTGCGGAGTAAGACGGCAAGGATGATTCAAGAAAGCAGTGACGAGCGATTGCATGTTGCGGACAGGTCAGATCAAACGCATTGTGTGCCTCGCGTTCTCGGCACTCCTTGTGACGACCGGAGTTGATGGGCTTGTCCTATCTGTGCAGGCGAACAGCGCCGAGCCATCTCCAGGTCGTCTCCTGGAGCAGGGGAAGTCTTTGGAGCACCGGAAACAGTTTCCGGAGGCCATCGCGGTCTATCGCCAATATTTGGCGGCACGCCCGGAGAATGATGAGGTCCGTGCAAGCTTGGCGAAACTCCTCTCCTGGCAGAGGCAATGGGACGAAGCGAGCGCGCTCTATCGTGACGTATTATCCCGCCATCCCCTTGATGATGAAAGCCGCGTCGCTCTTGGACGGGTCCTCTCGTGGCAACGTCGCTACGACGAGGCCACGCAAGAGTATGACCGGGTCCTCCGCGATCATCCGCAGCATCTTGATGCGTTGACCGGGCTCGCCGGTGTGCTGTTGTGGAGTGGTCAGCCGGATCGGGCGATCCCGTATTATCAACGCGTGGTGGAGGCCACGGGTGATCCGGAACTCGCGTCACGCCTGCGTTCGTTGAAAGCCGAGTCCTCCTCGAAGAACGACCCGCCGGTTCAACGTCCGGCACCCGTGCCAACTCCGGGCCGGGAGGCCGAGTCCGTCTCTGCCGATGATGCGCAGCAGATATTGGAGAGCGGGCACCAACTTGAGTCGGTACGGCAGTATGGCGATGCGGTCGCTCTCTACCGTGGAGGACTGCGCCGCTATCCTGAAAACGATGAGGTGCGCAGTGCGTTGGCGCGGGTATTGTCGTGGCAGGGGGCTCACTCCGAGGCGACCTCGTTGTATCGTGAAGTGTTAGCGCGCCATCCGAAGGATCAGGATATTTGTGTGGCGCTGGCGCAAGTGCTCTCGTGGCAGAAAGAATTCCCCGAAGCACAGGCCTTGTATGAACAGGTGATTCGGGAGGAGCCTCGCCACAGAGAGGCTCGCCGCGGGCTTGCGGAGCTGGCACACTGGCAGGGGAATCGGACAGAGGCCTTGGCGCGCTACGAGGAGCTGGTGACCGAGACGCACGATCCGGAGATCGAACAGCAATGGCGCAATGTGCAATCCGAGTTGCTGGTTTCGCCGCGGGCGGCCGTGGGGCAGGGGTTGACCGGGCTGCGCCTGCCCTATCGCGACTATGCGAAGCTCGGGTACGGGCATTACACCTATACCAAGGGGATCCCTGATGAACGGGATCTCTTATTCGAGGTAGCCAAGCCGATCGGTGATCAGACGGTGGTGGTGCGGGCCGAACCGATCAATCGGTTCGGCTCCCACGACACGCCGCTGTCGGCCGAGCTGTACAGTCCGCTCTGGAAGCGGGCCTGGGGCTATGTCGCGGCACAAGGGACCGTCAATCCGCACTTCGCTCCCAACTACTCGTTCGTCGGCGAGATGGCGCAAGGGTTAGGTGGCGTCCATGACGCCCTGGCCCCGTTCGAAGTGTCAATCGGCTATCGTCGTTTGAATTATAAGAAAGACGACATCGATCTCATCATGCCGGGGTTGACCATCTTCCTGCCGTTCAATCTCTGGTTGACCGAAAAAGTTTATGCCATTCCCAACACCGGGGCCATGACGTTGTCGTCGCAATTGACCTGGCGACCGACCGAGCGGGCGCAGGTCTTTGCGTCGGGGTCGTTCGGGACATCGGGCGAACGAATCGTGGCCACGCAAGACTTTACCCGAGTGCAGAGCCGGACGCTCCAGGGGGGAGTGACGGTTCCCGTAAACGAGCGATTCTCGGCTGAGGCGTCAGGCTATTACGAAGACCGCGGATTTCTCTACGTCCGTCGAGGCGGCAATCTGAGTTTGATTTATCACTGGTAGGGTATGGAACGATCAACGCTAGTTCGTCTGACCGGGGTCGCAACCCTCTTTCTCTCGATCGTCATCGGGTCCTGGGTATTGTTCGGCCCGCGATCCGTTCAGCACATCGACATTCCTGATCAGGCCTTCCATCGTTTCCCCGGTGTTTCAGGTCCCGATCATGCCACCGTTGTGCCTCCGCGCGTGCCGACCTCGTGGACCACTTACGGAGAAGGATCGAAGAGCCGCCTGGCGATCTTATTGACCGATCCGGATTCCTCCTGGCTTGGATTGGCGCATGGGCTCAAATCCATCGGCGTCCCCTTTCGCATCACGCGCGATGTTCGCGAAGCTCTGACGCATCAGGTGGTGCTGGTTTATCCGATAATCTCGGGGAAGGTGCTCAGTTCCGAAGCGCTTCAGGCGCTCGCCGAGTTTCCCAAATCCGGCGGGACGTTGATCGGGGTGCAGGTATTGGGCGGCGGGTTGAATGAGGCCTTCGGTTTTCGCGAGGCGTTGGCCTCACGGCAGCGGTATGACCTGCACCTGGCGGAATCCGATCCGCTGCTGGCGGAGTTGACTAACCCGCGCGAGCGGCACCTACGTGTCGGAATTCGAGACAAGGGCATCGAGGTGATGGGGACCTACGGTTATACCGAGAGTGTTGCCCCGCTCGCCCGATTTGACGACGGCACTGCGGCCATCACGCAGAAAACATATGGTAAGGGCCGAGCCTATGCGATCGGACTCGATCTCGGCTTCCTGCTGCTCAAGGGGTACAACAATCGCGGGGAGGAACTCGTTCAGACCTACGACAATCAGTTTGATCCGACCCTCGATGTCTGGCTGCGGCTGCTGAAGTCGATCTATCGTACCGCCCAAGCAGGCGCGGTCACGCTGGGAACGGTGCCCTTCGGCAAGTCGCTGTCGGTGATGCTCACGCACGATGTGGATTTTACGCAGTCCATCAAAAATGCGGTGGACTACGCGGAGTATGAAAAAAGCCAGGGGTTGGTCGGCACCTACTTTATTCAAGTGAAATATATTCGCGACTACAACGATGATATTTTCTTTAACGATGAGGGGGTGCGGTATCTCGCGCGACTTGCGGATCTCGGCATGGAGCTTGGGAGCCATACGATCGCTCACTCGAAGGTCTTTAACCGGTTTCCGATGGGGACGGGGCGTGAGGCCTATCCCGCCTATGCGCCGTTCGTGAAGGATCGGACGACGGCATTGAACGCGAGTATCCTCGGCGAATTACGGGTCAGCAAATTCTTGATCGATCATTTTTCAGGCCAGTCCATCGTGTCATTCAGGCCGGGCGAACTCTCCAATCCGCTCAGCCTTCCTCAGGCGTTGGTGGCCACCGGGTATCTGTACAGCTCAACAGCCACCGCGAACAATTCGCTGACCCATCTGCCGTATCAACTGAACTACGACCGATTGACGGACAGTGAAGTCGAGTTGTTCGAGTTTCCTATCGCGATTGAAGACGAAGAGCTTCCGAAGATGGGCGACCGGCTGCCGGAAGCACTGGAGGTTGCGCGCCAGATCAGTCGGTACGGTGGCTCAATGGTCGTGCTCATCCATCCAAACATCCTCGATCATAAACTGGCGTTTGAGAAAGGGTTTGTCGAAGGCGTGCGGCCCTATGCCTGGTTTGGTTCGGTAAGAGAATTCGGCCGCTGGTGGGCGGCACGCAATCACGTGCAGCTTGATGTCGCGCAAGGCGGGCGGGTCGGGACTATCACGATCACGACTCCAGAGCCTGTGGCTGGCTTGACGCTTGAAGTGCCCGGTGGTTGGCAATTCGATCCATCACGCTCGTCTCTGAAGGGAATTGAACATCGCGGGATGGTCGTCACACTTCCTGAGCTGAAGGGGATTCACACGCTGGTGTTCGCCACCGGCTCCCGGTAAAGCAACCGCGCGATCAGGCCGCAGACAAGCCGGACGTGTGAGCAAGGGACTCCTCGAACCGCTTGGCGACAAAGGGCGTGAGTACCTTCCGCGCTTCCGTCGTCGGCAACGTCTGCACGAGGATCGATAGTTTATCTTCTGTCATTGACGGTAAAATGGAAAGAGCTTCCGCGGCCCTATAGCGCACCCACCAGTGGGAGTCGCCTAACCGTCCGATCAAGTGTCCCTCATCTTCCTCGACTCCCATCTTTCCGAGGGCGGTCGCAGCTTGGACTCGAATAAACCACGTCGGGTGAGTGAGGTACTGTCGTATGGTGGAGAGGTCCTGCGGGTCGGAGCATTGCCCAAACAGTGAGAGGCATCCGGCCAGCACGTCTTCGTGCAGAGGACGCCGGGCCAGCAGGGGACGAATCAGCGGCAACGCGCGATAACTCCTGATCGAGGCGAGGAAGCGGAGTAAGCGAGCGGCAATCAGCGGCGGTGCGTTGACTACGGCTTCCCCGAGGGCGCGGGCGACGAGTTCATTTCCTGCGCTCTGTAGGATGGCCAGCACTTTGAGCGGAGACCAATCGACACGTTGGGACAGTAAGGGCACCAACACAGGAATGGCCCGCGGGGCATCGATGCGCACAAGGGCGCGGGCGGCCTCAAGTGAGCGAAATGCATTCGCATCATGCGCCAGGTCGACAAGGTGTGGCCAGATCGATTGGTCTTTCAAGTGGCCGAGCGTGACGATCGCCAGTAGTTGCTGCCGCAACGTCCCTTTGGCCAAGTAGTGGTGTACGACGTGATCCATGCCGGTCCGCCGTATTACCGCGCACAGTTCGTCCGACGACTCTCCCTTGATGGACTCTTGCAGATGATTCCATAAATAGAGAAACAGCGCCCGGTCGCGCGGGTGGATCGGCGGGAGGGTGTCAGGTGCTTCAATTAAGCTCTGGGCCAGGATCGGCCGCCAGATGGTCACCATTTGTTGGCGCCGTCGGTCGGTCGAGACACGGAGTCGACGGATGATGAGAGTCCATCCGAGGAGGAATATAATCAGACCATGAATGGTGAAGGTGGCCAGCCAGCCGACGTCCACAATTGACTGAGAGAGTGTGTTTCCAACCACGCCTATTCCCCGCTATCTCCGGCTAGGCCGCGACTTTGAGGAAGCGACTCAGCCGTGCGGTCAGTTCCCGCGGGTTGAAGGGTTTCACCATATAGTCATTCGCGCCTGCGGCCAGAGCCTGCTGAATGTCATGCTCGCTGGAATCTGCGGTGAGCATGATGATGGGAACCCGCTGCCATTCAGTCTTGTTCCGAATATACGGGAGTAGCTGCAGGCCGCTCACGTGCGGCAACATGATGTCGAGCAAGACCAGGCTCGGCGGCGCTATGGTATCGATCAATTGCTGCGCCTGGTGGCCGTCTGGCGCATGGATGACGTGGTACCCGGCGCGCTCCAGGAGAAATCTGATCAAGCTGGCGGTATCTTCCTCATCTTCCGCCATCAGCAATGTGGGTTTCCCCGAAGGGGTTGCTTCCGTCATATGCGCTCCTTTCTCGCTCTGTCGTCGTGGCATATCGCTAGTCGAACACCACCTGGACCTGCTCAAGATATGTTGCGAGCAGCGCCAGCTCTGTTGCAATCGGGGCCGCCGATCCCACTTTGGCCGCCTGTTCGATAGTGGTGGCCATTGTGGTGACACGATCGAACCCGTAGCTGCCGCCGGCTCCTTTCATGCCATGGGCAATCTTGCGGACGGTCTCAAAGTCCTGTTGTGTCAGCGCCTCCCGCATGGTCACGACCTCTTTCTTGCGATTGGTCATAAATTTCGGCAGCAGGTCTTCAAAATCCGCTTCCACGTGAACGATCATCGCATCGTCTGTCGAACCCGAATGGGGCGGGGGGGTGGTGTGCATCAAGCAGCCTCCTGGTGATCGGGATGACGGGCATAGTGGCGGATGGCCTCCAGCAGCGTCTTCCTCTTAATCGGTTTCGTGAGATGCGCCGTGCAACCGGCCGCGAGGCTTTTTTCGAGTTCTTCGGGAAATGCGTTGGCCGTGAGCGCCAAGATCGGAGTCGGCGTGCGCCGGTGCTCGTGCTCCCATTCCCGAATCCGATTGGTGGCGACGTACCCGTCCATGACGGGCATTTGCATGTCCATGAATACGAGATCGTAGATGCCTGTTTTGAATTTCTCTAACGCGATCGCCCCGTTTTCTGCCGTATCGAGTTCGTAGGCCGTGGCCTTTAGGAAGAGTGCGACGACGTCGCGGTTGTCTTCGAGATCCTCGGCGAGGAGGATTCGGCCTGTCGCAGACGGTTGGGCCGGGGCGTGCGGTGTTTCGGCGGATGCTGTGAGCGGAATGGTTGCCTGAGTCTGATCGAGGGGGATCTGTGGCCTTTCGGTCAGGGTGCTGTGGACGGCGTTGAGCAGCGCCATGCTTCGAATGGGCTTGCTGAGATGCTTGCGAATGCCCAAGGCATGAGCTTTCATCGCGTTTCCGCCGCACACATCGGATGTCAGCATGATGGTTGGTGTCTTGGATAAATCCGGGAGCGCACGCATCGCCTCGGCGACGGAGAAGCCGTCCATCTCCGGCATGCGACAATCGAGGATGACAAGATGAAATGGCAGGCCGTCGGTGTGGGCCTTCTGCATCGCCGCCAACGCGGCAGGGCCGTCACCGGCCTCGACAATACTGGCGCCCGCTCGGGCGAGGATGTTGTGGCAGACCAGGCGATTGGTCTCATGGTCATCGACGACCAGAATGCGCGTGCCGGTCAGGTGCGGACCGGTCTCGTCGCTGGCGGGAGGCTCGGCGGCGTGCGGAAGGCGTACCGTGACATGCATGGTGCAGCCTGCTCCGAACGTGCTTTCAGCCCAGATGTGTCCGCCCATCAGTTCGGCGAGGCGCCTGCAGATACTGAGCCCGAGCCCGGTGCCGCCGTATTTTCTCGTCGTGGAGGAATCGACTTGTGTGAAGTTTTCGAAGATTGTCGTCAGCTTGTCTTCGGGAATGCCGATGCCGCTGTCCGTCACGCTGAAATGCAGCAGGCCCTCTGGGGAGGCGGCGTGCGGCTGCACCCGCAGGATGATTTCGCCCCGCTCGGTGAATTTAATGGCATTGCCGAGTAGGTTGATCAGGATCTGCCTCAGACGCGTGGGATCTCCCGTCACGAATTGCGGGGCATCAGGTGCCATGTGGGTGATGAGCTCAAGGCTCTTGGCTTGCGCCCGCACGGCCATGAGTTCGCCGGTTGTCTCGACGAGTTCCCGAAGATCGAAGGGAATACTTTCCAGTTCCATATGGCCGGATTCGATTTTCGAAAAGTCCAAAATGTCGTTGATCAGTTCCAGTAAGGAGTTCGCCGCTCGACTGAACCGATTGACAAAGTTGTTTTGCTCGTCGGTCAGGGTGGTTTCGAGCAGCAGATCGGCCATGCCGATGATGGCGTTCATGGGCGTGCGGATTTCGTGACTCATGGTCGCCAGGAAGGCGCTCTTGGCTTGAGCCGCAGCTAACGCCTGGTCCCGTGCGTGTTCCAGTTCGCGGTTTTGTGATTCAAGATGTTCGGCGGCGATGCGCAGAGCCTCTTCAGATTTTTTGCGGGCCGTGATGTCCCGGACAAATCCGGTGAAGAACCGGCTGTCTGCGAGACGGATTTCGCTGATGGCCAGTTCGATCGGGAATAAGGTGCCGTCTTTCTTGACGCCGGCGACTTCCACTTCTTTCCCGATGACTTTGGCCTGACCGGTCTGGCGATAGTGTTGGAGATAGCCGTCATGGGCTGATTGGTGCGGCTCCGGCATGAGGCGGGAGATGTTGGTGTTGATGATGTCTGCCACTGTATGGCCGAAGATTCGTTCCGCCGCTGGATTGAACGAGGTGACGGTGCCACGCTCGTCGATGGTGATGATGCCGTCGGCTGCATGGTCCAGGATGGCCCGCATCCAAGCGGTGTGTCGCGTCAGCGCTCGCTCAGCGGTTTGTCGCTGCATCGTATTCCGATAGGATTGCAGAATCTGACCGCAGGTTTGAAGAAACGGATTCAGATAGTCGATCAACGAAGCGTGATAGCCCTCCGGTCGTCCTGCCACGGCCACAATGCCGATCACCTTGTCGCCTTCCAGTAGCGGGAGGCCGAGGAATGTCCGGAATGATGAGTGGCTGGAATCATTGACCAGAACCGGTTGTCCGGTGGCAACGATCCGTTTCAGATATCGTTGAAGGCCCTTGTCTTGTCGGTCCGGCGATGTGTCTGAAGCGGCAGAAATCGTGTGGGCATGGATGTGGAGAGATGGGGGAGCATCGTTGGTGAACTCCGTCTCCCCGACGATTCCGTAGGGACTCCGAGTGAGGATTTGCAGTCTGGTGAGCAGTCTGGCAAACATCTCTTCGGTCCGGATGTCTGAGATAAACGCTTCCTGCACTTCGGAGATCGCAGATAATAATTCTTGCTGGGCTTCAGTCTGGAGTGTCACCTGTTTCAAGGCGGTGACGTCTTTCGCAATGCCGAGAAATCCCGTCAGCGTGCCGTCGGGCCCCCGCACGGCCGTGACCACCAGACTGACGGTGATGCAGTCGCCGTCTTTGTGAAGGTAGGTCCATTCCCGTTCTTCGTACCCTCCCATGCGTGCGGCTTCAACCAGGACATCAGCGCCGGCCAGCGGACGTCCGAACCGTTCAGACAGCTGCTGCCCGCGAACGGCTATTTCCGACGGGAGGTGGAAAGAGTCGAGTGTGCGCTGTCCGATTACTTCATCGGCCTGGTAGCCCAGCAGACGCTCGGCGCCGAGGTTAAAGAGGGTAATGGTGCCCTGCGGATTGGTGGAGATGATGCCGATTTCCGTGGCGGAATCGAGGACTGTTTGCAGGCGCGCCCGGGTGTCGGCGATTTCCTCCAGCGCCTGTTTTTGCGCGGTGATGTTGCTGCAGGTCCAGATCAGCCACTGCTCTTCATGGTGCCGCTCCGGGAGCTCCTTCAAGGAGGCTTCGACCCAGATGGACTCGCCGGATTTTGTGCGGCCGATCAGATCTCCCCGCCAGGTGCCGTGCTGTCGGAGGAGGGGGAAAAAGATGTCGTCGAGTTTGGCGACCCATTCGGGAGGATACAACGTTGTCCAGGACTGGCCGATGAGATCGATCGGACGAAAGCCATGCATGGCGGCAAAGGCGTCGTTGACGAACGTATAGCGGCCTTCCTTAGTCAGGAGGGCGACGCCCTCGGTGCTATGTCCGAGTGCCAGGAGCAAGCGCTCATGCATCGCCTCGGTTTGCCGTTGCGCCTGCGCGGTCTGAGCAAGTTGCTTCGTGCGTTGGCGGAGCTCCAATTGGCTCATGACTTGCCGCGCCAGAGCGGTGAGGGCCTGCTCCTGTTTTGGGCTGACATGGCGGGGATGACGGTCGAGCACGCAGAGGGTGCCGATCGCATGACCGTCGGCAGTGAGGAGTGGGATTCCTGCATAGAAGCGAATGAACGGCTCTCCCGTGACCATGGGATGATTCGCGAATCGAAGATCAGCCAAGGCATTCGGAAGCACGATGGGGTGCGATTGCATGATGGTATGGGCGCAGAGTGAGCGATCTCGCGGTAGTTCGGTCTGGGGAATTCCGATGCCGGATTTGAACCAGAGGCGGGTGCGATCCATGAAGCCGATGTAGGCCATGGGTGCTCCGCAGATCTGCATTGCGAGTTGACACAGGTCGTCGAAGGCCGGTTCAGCTTCGGAGTCCAGGATGCCAAAGCGCAGCAGAGCGTCGTGGCGTCGGTATTCATCTTGTGGTTGCATGAAAGGCTTCATCACGCTCGGCGGTATCCGGTCACGAATGCAATGGTTCAGTTCGTTAGGCGATAACCCTTAGACAAGGATGGACCGCCGGAGCGCAGAACAGTGCCACATCTCCGGCTATCTTCTCGGTAAATTTCCGTGCAATCTTGAGCGCTTGGTGAGGGGGAGTGGTCCGTATGACGCTGCCCCACGCATTCCGGGAGGAAAGCCTATGGTGTGCCGGGTCTGATTGACTGGTCTGCTTGAGTTTTGGGGGGATGCATTGTAAGGTGACGAGGCGACCCTGCCAGATTCTTTTTCCCTTTGGAGCGTGCCTGAATGCCTGGTGACGACCGGTTCGTTGAAATACAGCAGCCTTCGCGTCGTCCATGGCGTTGGTGGCAGATCACCCTGTTGACGTTGTGTGCGCTCGGCATCGTGGGCGTCACGGCTGCGGCCGGCGTGATCTGGCATTTAGCTCAGGACCTTCCCCCCTTGGATCTCTTGCAGGGGTATCAACCGAGTTTGGTCACGACGGTCTATGCCGACGATCGGCAGCCGATCGGCCAGTTCTTTATCGAGCGACGGACGCTGACCCCTCTGGACCACATCCCGAAGACATTGACGCACGCCGTGATTGCGACGGAAGACGTGCGGTTCTTCGAGCATCCGGGGCTGGACTATATCGGGATTCTGCGAGCCGCTTGGACCAATCTTCGCCATGGCGGGAAGAAGGTGGAAGGGGCGAGCACGATTACGCAGCAACTGGCGCGGTCCCTCTTTTTGTCCGCAGAGCGATCGTATGATCGGAAGCTGCGAGAGCTGATCCTGGCCTATAAGATGGAAGCGGTGTCCACGAAAGAGCAGATTCTTGAAACCTATTTGAACCAGATCTATTTCGGTCAGGGGTCCTACGGAGTGGCGTCTGCGGCCCAATCGTATTTCGGGAAAGAGATCGAAAAGCTCACGTTAGCCGAGTCCGCGTTTCTTGGCGGACTGCCGAAGTCGCCGAGCCGGTTTTCCCCGTTTACGAACTACGAGCGGGCCAAAAAGCGTCAGGAGCATGTGCTCGCGCGTATGGAAGAGGCGGGATTCATTTCCGTCGCCGAGCGCGATGCCGCGATCGCAGAGGAGCTGAAGTTCCGCCGGCCTGGCAGTGAGCACATTGCTCCCTATTTCGTGGAGCATGTGCGTCAGCAACTGGTTGCGAAATACGGCGAATCCATGGTGTACAAGGGCGGGTTGCAGATTTTCACCACGCTGAATCTGGAAATGCAGCGAGCGGCAGAGCGTGCGTTTCTTGCGGGAGTGCGGGATCTCGACAAACGCCAAGGGTGGCGCGGGCCTAAGAAGACGGTCGATCTTGCGACCGTGCAGATCCCCGGGGCTCCGCTCTCCGATCAGCCGATCAAGGCCGGGGATTTTCTTGAGGGAATCGTGCTGAAGCAGGCGAAGGATCACTATGTGGTCCAACTCGGGGATCAGACGGCGAAGCTCCTCTTCGATGACATGGCCTGGGCCAAACGTGTGTTGAAAGGGACCGATCCAACGCAGGATGCAGTGGTGATGCCTGACGTCAAGAAAACCTTGAAGCCGGGTGATGTGATTGAGGTCAGCGTCAAGAAGCTCGCCAAGGACGGGATGCAATTGACCCTGGAGCAGACGCCGATTGTCGAAGGCGGGCTGGTCGCGGTTGATCCCCGGACAGGGGCCATTCGTGCAATGGTCGGTGGCTACGATTTTTCCCGCAGCGAATATAACCGGGCGGTCCAGGCCCATCGGCAGCCAGGCTCAGCGTTTAAGCCGGTGATCTACGCCACGGCAATGGCGCAGGGGATGAGTCCTGCGACGCAAATTCTCGATGCGCCGGTGGTGTATGAGCAGGAAGCTGACGACAAGATCTGGAAGCCGGAGAACTATGGACGGAAATTCCACGGAATGGTGACGTTGCGCGATGCGCTGGCGCATTCGCACAATCTGGCCACCGTGCGATTGCTCGACAAGGTGGGCATCAAGAACGTGATTGAGTTTGCGCGAACGGTCGGTGTTACGAGTCCGCTTCCTGCAGATTTATCCCTGGGGCTGGGATCGTCCTCTATCGGGCTGTTGGAGCTAACCTCGGTCTATGGCGTTTTCTTGAACAAAGGGACGAGAGCCGAGCCCTTTGCGATCAAGGTGGCCAAGGACAGTACCGGCAAGACACTTGAAGCCATGGAGGATCAGCCGCACGAAATCATCACGAAAGAGACGGCCTATCTGATCACCAATATGATGGAAGATGTGATTCAGAAAGGGACCGGTCAAGCGGCGAAGGTGATCGATCGACCGATCGCCGGGAAGACCGGCACGACGAACGAATATATTAATGCCTGGTTTATCGGCGGGGCTCCGAACTTGGTGACGGGAGTGTATGTCGGATTTGACGATCGCCGTCCCTTGGGAGAGAGCGAGACCGGCGCTCGTTCGGCTCTGCCGATTTGGATTCAGTTCATGAAGGACGCGCTGCTTCAGCTTCCGGTTGTTCCATTCGAAATTCCTGAAGGCATTACGTATGTGAAAGTCGACCCCACGACCGGGCTGCTGGAGTCGGAGCAGGAAGGAGACGGAGAAAAAGGCTCAGTCGAGCTGTTTGCCAAAGGAAGCGAACCGACGCAATCGGCTGCGCGCCGTCTCGGACCGACCGATTTTTATAAGCTGGATCAGATTCCTGAAGGGGGGCCTGTCGGGGAGGGTATCACTTCGCCGTGAGTTGTTAGGATTTTGAGTCCTGGTATTCTTCATGCCAGGCCATCTGAATCGCTTCGAGGATCTTCTCGTTCGATTTCTTCGGATCATCTTTGAAATCAGGCAGAGCAACGATCCAGGCGTGCATGTCCGTGAATCGAACAGTCAGCGGATCCGCCTCCGGGTGTTCCTCGACCAGTCGAATCGCAATATCTTCTGTATTCTGCCACTTCAAATCCATCGCGCGTCCTCGCTCTTAGGGATTACGTAACCTCAGAGACCTTTTTGCCTTGCAGCCCTCGTTTGAGGGAGTCGTCTAACATAGCCACAGTCAAGCTTTTTGCGGCCTGTTCAAGATCAGCCATCCGTGCCCGGATGGTGCGGGGGTCGTTCCCATCCTTGGCCGCGGCCAGTACCGAGAGTACCTGGCGAATGGCGGTGACCTCGTCGGCGGAGATGAGCTGTCCACCGTCAGTCAACGATTTTTCCGTGGTGATGATCAGCGCTCCGGCGTCGAGCCGGGCTTCAATCAATTTTCTCGCACTGACATCGTCCGCGGCAAACTTGAACGAATCCTCGATCATCCGCTCAACTTCCTGATCCGACAATCCATAGGACGGCTTGACCTCGATTGACTGGGTTTCTCCCGTTCGCATGTCTTTGGCCATGACATTGAGGATGCCGTTGGCATCAATCAGGAAGGTCACTTCAATGCGGGGAACTCCCGCTGGTAACGGCGGGACTTTCAGCCGGAAACGGGCCAGGCTGCGGTTGTCTTTTGCCAGTTCCCGTTCGCCCTGAAGGATGTGAATGTCTACGCCGGTCTGTCCGTCCACATAAGTCGTGAACATTTCCTTGGCGCTGGCCGGGATCGTGGTATTGCGGCGAATCAGACTGCTCATCACCCCGCCCATCGTTTCGATGCCGAGCGAGAGGGGCGTCACGTCAAGGAGGAGCATGTCGGTCGTGCCGCCGCTCAGAATGTCGGCCTGCACTGCGGCGCCGAGGGCCACGACTTCGTCCGGGTTGAGCTCGCAGTGCGGTTGTGTACCAAAGAGGGCCTGGACGCGTTGACGTACGAGTGGCATGCGGGTCGAGCCGCCGACCAGCACAACTTCATCGATGTCGGCTGCAGTCAGCCCCGCATCCTTGAGGGCGAGACGGCAGGGCCCTAGCGTACGTTCCACCAAGGCGTTGCAGAGCGACTCCAGTTGCTCGCGGGTGAGTTCGCGGGTGAACAGACCCTTGCCGTCAGGAAGCTCGAGGTTCACGGTGGTTTTGAGTTCGTCCGAGAGGCGTATCTTTGCCCGTTCGGCTTCGAGCCTGATTCCTTGCATATGATCGGGAAAAGCCTTGAGGTCGAGACCGTATTGTTGGCGAATGTCCGTGACGAAGATATCGGCGATCAGCTGGTCGAAGTCGTCGCCGCCCAGGTGAGTGTCTCCATTGGTAGCGAGGACTTCAAAGATGCCGTTCTTGAGTTTGAGTATGGAAATGTCGAAGGTCCCTCCGCCCAGGTCATAGACGGCGATCGTGCCTTGCGTTTTTTCTTGGAGCCCGTATGCCAGCGACGCGGCGGTCGGTTCGTTGATGATGCGTAGGACTTCAAGCCCGGCGATCATGCCGGCGTCTTTGGTGGCCTGTCGCTGACTGTCATTGAAGTACGCGGGCACGGTGATGACGGCTTTGGTGATGCTCTCCCCGAGAAAGGCTTCCGCCCGGAGCTTCAGCTCCTTCAGGATCATGGCCGAGATTTGCGGAGGCGAATAGGTCTTCTCGCCGAGCTTGATGCGGATGACCCCACCTTTCTCGGTGAGTGTATAGGGGAAGTAGGCCAGTTCATTTTGAACGTCGGCCAGGCCCTTGCCCATGAAGCGTTTGACTGAATAGACCGTGCGTTCGGGATTTCTCGTGAGATGTTCTTTGGCCGGATCGCCGACAATGAGCCCGTTGTCGGTCAGCGCGACGACGGAGGGAACCATCGCCCGCTCATGGCGGCCTGCGATGACGCGGGGCGTGCCCTTATCCATATAGGCGACAAGGGAGTTCGTTGTTCCGAGGTCTATGCCGACGATGCGTGCCATGGTGATTACGCGATGGTGGCGACGAGGTCGTTGACGATGTTCTTGACGTAGGTGCGGTTGGAGAGGATGTCCCGCATGTCTTTCAGGATACGGTCCCGTTCGGCGCGTGCCTGGTCGGTCGCTTCACCGCGGTCTTGCAGCCCATCCCATCGGCCGAAGAGTTGTTGGAGTTGGGTTTCCATGTCTCGTTGCCGACCCTCAAGCGCGGTGCGTTCGGATTGGAGTTGCGAACGGAGCGCAGCGGCAGCGTCGGAGGTCCGGTCGCTGGCGCGGAATTCATCGAGCGTGTCCTGCAGTTCGAGGATTTCTTCGAAGAGATCGGCCGGTGGTGTCGTCCGGATATCTTTCACCGAACCGGCTTCGAGGTCCAACAGATATTCGGCGCGCTGAATCGGGTCACGCAGCGTGCGATAGGCCGTGTTCAACATGGCCGAGTTGCCGAGGCTGATGGTCTGCTCCGCATCGCTCTTGTTCTGGTAGAAATCGGGATGGAAGGCCCTGCTCAATTCGTAGAACTTGGTTTCGAGCTTCTGTTGGTCTATGGATAAGCGGCGGGGAAAGCCGAAGCAGGTGAAGTAGTCCAGCTCCTTCGACACCGGTTGGACTTTCACGCAGCGGTCGCAGAAATATTCTCCCGACACTTCGGATTGGCAATGCCAGCACATGCTGCGGGCCATCTGCAGCTCGCGCCGGTCACTGGTGTGATGATGCGTGTGTCCATCCATGCGCGTACTCGGTTAAGCGGAGAACGATTCTCCGCAGCCGCAGGTCTTGTTGGCGTTCGGATTCACGAACTTGAAATTCCCGCCCATCAGATCCTTCTGGAAGTCTAGCTGGGTGCCTTGCAGATAAATGGCGCTCTTGGTATCCACAATGACTTTGACGCCGTCAAAATCAAAGACCTGGTCGTACTGGCCGATCTTTTCATCGAAATTGATGGTGTAGCTCAGGCCGGAGCAGCCGCCGCCCTTCACGCCGAGGCGTAGACCGCCTTCTTCAATGCCTTGGACGTTGATCAGGCGCTTCACTTCCTTGATGGCCGCATCTGTGAGCGTAATGACCGGGGCCTGGGCTTCGGTATTTGTGGCATCCATAGTGCGCTCCCTTCTGCCGTTACTTGGTGTCGGCTTTCTTCTGATAGTCGGCCAGCGCCGCCTTGATCGCATCTTCCGCCAGGACCGAGCAATGGATCTTAACCGGCGGCAGATTCAGCTCCTGAACGATGTCGGTGTTCTTGATCTTCTGCGCCTCTTCGATGGTCTTGCCCTTGAGCCATTCAGTGGCCAGGCTGGAGCTGGCAATGGCTGAGCCGCAGCCGAAGGTCTTGAACTTGGCGTCGACGATGGTGTCGTTTTGGACCTTGATCTGGAGTTTCATGACGTCGCCGCACTCAGGTGCGCCGACCATACCGGTACCCACGCCTTCTTCGTCTTTTTTAAAACTCCCCATGTTCCGGGGATTATTGAAATGATCGACGACTTTGTCACTGTATGCCATGGTGCGTCCTCCTCGTGTCTATCTGAGTCAGTGGGCTGGATCAGTGGGCCGCCCACTGAACGGATTTCAAATCGACCCCTTCTTTCGCCATTTCGTACAATGGCGACATTTCACGCAACTTCGTCACGATCTCAATAACCTTCTTGATCGTGTAGTCAATCTCTTCGTCGGTGTTGAATCGGCCCAGGCCGAAACGGATTGATGAGTGAGCGAGTTCCACGCCGACGCCCAGAGCGCGCAGGACGTAGGACGGTTCCAGCGTCGCCGAGGTACAGGCCGAGCCGGATGAGAGCGCGATGTCCTTCATGCCCATCAGGAGCGATTCGCCCTCGACATAGGCGAAGGAAATATTCAGATTGTGCGGCAGGCGCTGGGTCGCATGGCCGTTGAGATAGGCTTCATCGATCTCTTTCATGATGCCGGCCTGCAGGCGGTCGCGCATCGCAGCCAGGCGTACCGATTCCGTGGCCATTTCCTGCTCGCACAACTCGCAGGCCTTGCCGAATCCGACGATCAGCGGTACCGGCAGAGTGCCGGAGCGCATGCCACGTTCGTGTCCGCCGCCGTCCATTTGCGCAGCGAGCCGCACGCGGGGGTTCTTCTTTCTGACATAGAGGGCGCCGACACCCTTCGGGCCATAGATCTTATGGGCCGAGAATGACATCAGGTCGATGCCCATATCCTGCACATCGACAGGAATCTTGCCGACGCCCTGAGTGGCATCGCAGTGGAACAGGATGCCCTTTTCCTTGGCGATCTTGCCGATTTCCTTGACTGGATTGATCGTGCCGATTTCATTGTTGGCGAGCATCACGGAAATCAGGACCGTCTTGTCCGTGATCGCCTTCCGCACGTCTTCCGGATTCACCATCCCGTACTTATCGACAGGCAGGTAGGTTGCCGTGGCCTTACCCTTCGCTTCGAGGGCCTTGGCGGTGTCGATCACTGCGCGGTGTTCCGTAGAGGAGGTGATAATATGATCGCCCTTCTCCTTGTACATCTCTAAGACGCCCTTGATCGCCAGATTGTCCGATTCGGTGGCGCCGCTGGTGAAGACGATCTCCTTGGAGTCGGCCTTGATCAGCTTCGCGATCTGCTTGCGGGCATTTTCAACCGCTTCTTCAGCTGCCCAGCCAAAGGCATGGTTGCGGCTGGCGGCGTTGCCGAATTTCTCGACGAAGTAGGGCAGCATGGCCTCCAGCACCCGGGGATCCATCGGGGAGGTTGAGTGATTATCCAGGAAAATAGGGAGCTTCATTGTGCGACTCCTTGTGCCGTGGGAGACTGAATCGTGATGAGGGGGGTTCCGCCCATCATGTCTTGCAACGTCATATTATTGAGGAGCTGGTAAATGCTGTCTTGCACCTTGAGCAGCGGCGTGCGGATATTGCAGTGCTCCCGCTGGAGGCAGAGTTCGCCTTCTTTTTCATGCGAGCAATCCGTAATGCCCAGCGGGCCTTCGATGCCTTCGAGAATCTGCGCGATCGTGATCTGTCTCGTGCTGCGAGCCAGGAGGTAACCGCCCTTGGGACCATTGTGGCTTTCAATCAACCCGCTCTTAGCGAGACTTTGAAGGACCTTCGCCAGAAGCTCGAGAGGAATGTTATATTCCTCCGCGATCTCTTTGGTGTTGACGACGCGGCCCGGCGTCACATCTCCGAATTGCACCAAGGCAATGTGTTGGAGCGCCATCAGGGCGTAATCAGCTTTTTTTGAAATCTTCAACATGGCTATTGCCGATCAATAGGATCGGAGACTATAATGATCTCCGATCAATAAGGTCGGACTAAAGATACCACGCAGCTTTTAGAGCTGTCAACACCGGAATCTCGGATCTCTTGTATAGAAAGGACGCCGCGTATGGGAGGCACTAATCCGTATATCGAAAAAACAGAGCAGGAGCTCCCTCAGGCCCCATATACCATCACCTATATTGAGCCGGATGGCACGGTGACCAAAGTTGCCGTCGACCCCACGAAGATTCCCTATGGGCCCACCGGTTTGCCCGGAAGCATTCTTGACGTGGCGATGGCCAACGGGGTGGATTTAGAACATGTCTGTGGTGGCGTGTGCGCCTGCTCGACCTGCCATGTGATCGTCAAGCAAGGGCTTGAGAGCTGTAGTGAGGGGACCGACGATGAATTCGATCAGCTGGATGAGGCTCCGATCACGACATTGCAGTCTCGCCTCGGCTGTCAATGTGTTCCGAACGGGACAAAGGACATCGTGGTAGAGATTCCTGCCGTCAACAAGAATCTGGTGAGGGAAGGGCACTAATCGAAGGTCTCTGTCTTTACTTCTTTCCGGTCATAGCCGAATTCCATCAACCCGGCACGTAACGGCCGGACAAATCCCTTGGTTCCACTGATCATGGGGATGATTTTCGGTTGCCCTTCTACGAGGGGACGCAGCATGGCCAACGTTCGCTCAACCGATGCGGCTTCTCCGCCCGGTATGACCAAGGGCAGGTATCGGAAGGAGGGGGATTGGACGGCCATGGTGAGCAGTTCCTGGTGAAACAATAACTCGTCCTCCGACGGGGCAACTGCGATGAGGAGGACTGAGGCAATGGTACGGGTTTCGACCAGTTGTTTCAGGAGGCAGCGAAGCGGGACCAGGCCGGTATAGCGGGCAATAAAGAGAAGTTCCCGATCCAGGGGCATCGGCAGCACAAAGTTCCCATAGGGGCCCGAGATCGGAATCTCATCGCCGGATTTCAGTTGGTAGAGGTAATTCGAGCCAATCCCTCCAGGTACCCGGTCAAAGACCAGCGTCAACTCTCCATAGGGGGAAGAAGGATCGGCCATCGAGTAGGCGCGATTAAGCGGCGGCTTGTTCCCGACCGGCAACTTCAGCGAGACCCATTGCCCCGGTTGAAATAAAATCTTCTGCTGGAGAGGGCGAAGGACCAGTTGCCGCACATGGGGTGTCAGATCGACTG
>JACOEJ010000055.1 GCA_024998645.1 Nitrospira sp. | reverse complement strand
TTGAAAACTTTAATTTCCATCCGGTCCGACTTTCCACTTTCTCAGGCCGTGCCTGGCTGCACCCATGACACTACGTACTAGGCGGCGGAGTGTAACATAGCCCCTTGAGTTCCTCAAGACTGTTGGAGATCTTAGCGATTCGTTGCACGTGGTCTTCGTTAACTCGCTGATTACGTTGCAGTTTTACATTTGTTTTGGCTGTATGCAGTCCGGCTTCGGTCGCGGCGATAGCCAAGATAATTCCAACAGTCACATCCGATTGGACCGCCGTCGACAGAACCTTGCGAACGGTTGTGATGACGTGTCCTGCCTCACAGGCAAGCTCCGCGATCTTGAGCGGAACCGCTGTTGCTTTTTCAAGCGCCACTGCGAGAAACAGGGGACGGTCTGCGTGTTCCACAGGGAGACGTCGAGCACTTGAGACTGCTTCATAGGCCTTGCAGTCATCCTGCATCAAGGCAGTAAGTCTTTGACTGAGACTGCTGAGCGATTGCTCGGGCTCTGTCTGTTTTCCGATTCGAGCTCCCATGGTGCCCAATGATGCCGCGAGAGCTCCCGCCAGCGCTGCAGCGCTTCCCCCCGCGGGCGTCGGCGTGGCGGCCGACAGGGTACGAAGAAAGGCAGCGATGGTTGGCTCCGATCCGGGATCGGGTCGAGCGGCCCGGACGCTGGCCAGTCTTGTCTCAAGAATTTGCGTGGGGTCGAAGCGCCTGATCTGTAAGAGCGTCGAAGCGGCTTGGTCTAATGCCGCTTGAGGAGCGAGACCGATCAACTCGCTCTCGGCAATCTCCACCCCGGCTTTGGCGGATCCGGTTTGAACTGCGCGGAACGCTGCGGCCATTGAGGTGACGCGATAATCGGTGAGATTCATGGAAACCTGCACAATCCCGCGGCTTGCCAGTGCCACACCGATGGCTTTCACACAGGGCAGGCCGCCATTGGACTGCCTGATTGTGCGAGCAATCGTCCTGGCGATAGTGAGATCAGGACTGTTCAGATTCACGTTAAAGGCGATGAGCGGGTGCCGGGCGCCGATGACAATGGCCCCTGCCGTGTCATGGAGATGGGGCGGGCCGAAGTCCGGCTGCCAATTCCGGTCGGCTGCCATTCTTGCCTCCAGCCCGGACAGCCCTCCCTGTCGGATCGCTTCCAGCCTGGTCCGGTCCGGATGACCGGCCGTCTGTTCATAGAGAAACACCGGGATGTTCAGCTCATCTCCCACCCGTTGGCCCAGCCGGCGGGCGAGCTGCACACAGTCCTCCATCGTCGAACCCTGGAGCGGGACAAAGGGAACGACATCGGTTGCCCCGATGCGTGGATGAACCCCCGTGTGGTGGCGCAGATCGATCAGCTTCGTGGCGATCTGTATTGCTTGAAACGCGGCTTCCAGAACAGCATCGGGATTGCCCGCAAAGGTCAGCACGGACCGATGGTGATCGGGATCGCTCGTCCGATCCAGCAGCCAGACACCCGGGACCGATTCCACCGCCGCGATCAGTGCTTGAATGGTGGCGGGATTCCGACCCTCGCTGAAATTGGGGATGCACTCGACGATCTTCGGCATTGGATCTCTGCTAGATGGGAACAAAAAAGCCGGAGGGACTATCTGAGTTCCCTCCGGCTTGTCTTTGACCTCACGAAGGAAGCTGCTCCGGCGTTACTTGGTCTTCTTGACGAAGGTTTTGTAGATCCGGCCTGAGGCGGCCTGTTCTTCTTCCATGCCGACCAGTTGATGTCCCGTCGTGTCGCACCAGGCGGGCATGTCTTTTTTGATGCCTTCGTCGTCGGATACCACTTCGAGCACCTGCCCGAGGGTGAGTTCCTTGATCTTCTTCGAGGTCAGAATAATCGGCATGGGGCAAAAATATCCGAGTGTGTCGAGTTTCACATCAGCCTGCATCGTCGGTATCTCCGTCTGTGAACAAGTTATATGAAGAGGTTGACGCTACCCTGTTTGGCTTCGGCCAAATAGGTCGTGACCCCCGCGAATTGATCGATCCCATCGATTAACGTGTCTTTGGTAATGCCCATGAGGCCCATCGTCGTGGTGCAGGCGATGAATCGCACGCCCAAATCCAGTGCCGTCTCCATCAGCTCGGGAACTCCCGGCATCCGGTTCTGCTTCATGACGAGTTTCATCATGCTGGTGCCGAGCCCGCCGAAGTGGAATCGTGAGAGCGGGAGATTGTCGGCTCCTCCCTTGTTCAGCATGCCGAACATGCGGCGGAGCCAGTCTTTGGCCGAGCTGGTGGCCCCTTGTTTGCGAATCGTATTCAATCCCCAGAAGGTGAAGAAGACCGTGACTTGCATACCCATTGCGGCAGCGCCGGTGGCGATGATGAAGGCGGCCATCGCGCGATCCAAATCGCCGCTCAGCAGAACAATCGTCACCTTATCGGGTTTCGATTCCTGTAACTGGGCCAGCGTGGCGGAGGGTTCTATCTGTGTCATCTGCATGGGTGCCTCAATTCTGATGGTGCGGTGCGAACTGCCGCTGTTTTCGCGGTGATTTGACTATAGTCTCCGTATCTTTTTCTTGTCAAGGCAACGTGCTTGACCGCACTCGTGAGGCTGGCTATAGTCCCAGCCGAATGTATTTTGACAAGACGTTGGATACTCCAGCCGCATGAGCACCGTTCTCGAACAGGATACCGCACCGTTACGCAGTCCGCCGCTGTTGGGCTTCTGGTATGCGGCCGCGACCAGTTCCGATGTGGTCCCGGGCGCCATGAAGGGTGTGGTGCTGTTGAGCACGCCGATACTCCTGTGTCGGACCAAAGACGGTCGTGTATCGGCGATGCTCGACCTGTGTCCCCATCGGGGGATGCCCCTGTCCTTCGGGCGAATGGAGGGGGATCGGGTGGAGTGTTACTATCACGGCTGGCAATTCGGCATGGACGGACGTTGCGCGGCGATTCCATCCCTGGTGAGCGATTCACCGATCGATCCGAAGAAGATCTGCGTCACCTCCTATCCCTGTCAGGACCAGGACGGTTATATCTGGGTCTATATGGCGGATACCCGCTATCCGGATCGGCCGATCCCTCCGCTGATGCGGCATCCGATTCCGTCGAGTCCCTATCTCATGTTCCAGCATTCACAGATGCTGTCCAGCACGCTTGATGACGGCGTGGTGGGGTTGATGGATCCGGCGCATGGCCCCTATGTGCATCAAAGTAGTTTGTGGCGCAAGCCGGCCAGCCAGCACGACAAGGCGAAGACCTTTGAGCCGATCCCGAATGGATTCCGGATGATCGGGCATGCTCCGTCCAAGAACAGCCCGCCGTATCAATTGTTGAAGTGGATTTCCGGCGGAGAATTACGCACGACCATCGACTTCGTGCTGCCGAACCAGCGATATGAATTCATCCAGTGCGGATCACTGTGGGTCTCGATCAGGGTCTTGATGACGCCGATTACGGAACATGAAACCCGCATGGATTTCTGTGCGGCATGGAACGCCTTCCGTTGGCTGCCGTTCGGCAAATCGATCTTCAAATATTTCGCCAAGGGCTTTCTGGCGCAAGATAAGGTGGCGATGGACCGCCAATCGATCGGACTCAAGCACAAGCCGCCGTTCCGTCTCGTCGGCGACGCCGATCAGCAGGCCAAGTGGTATCACAAGTTGAAAGCGGCTCATGTTGCGTCGCTCCAGACCGGACTGCCATTTGATCACCCACTCAAAGGACCTGTCACGTTGCGATGGCGAAGCTAAGGTTCTTCCTCGCTTGTCTCGCACTATCCCTCGGTCTCGCCACGCTGTGGTTTCCGCCTCTGGTCACGGCTCAAGTCTCGAGGGTTATTTCAGTCCCTACACTGGGCGTGCGTACCGATGGCTTGCCCGGTGTGATCAATCAGGTGTTGATTCAATTTGAGCGCATCCCTGCTCAGAACGGGCCGGTCATTGACTTCAATGAAATCAATCTCGGCGGAGGTTCTCTGGTCGGCGAGGAGTGGAAAGACGGTGTGCGGTCTGCCGTGCAGGCCGTCGCCAGGCTTGTAGGAGAGGACGGGCATGATTGGCGGGTCACGCTCAAGAATCGGGCGATGACGGCAGTCACTGACGGCCGAAGTTCGAGCGGTGCCATCGCGGTCGGCATTCTGGCTGCCTATAAAGGCGATGCACTGAGAGCGGATATCGCGGTATCCGGCGTGATTACGCCGGATGGGCGGATCGATGTGGTGGGCGGCTTGCCCAGCAAGCTTGAGGCGGCTGCCGGGGGACAATACCGATCGCTGGTGATTTCACGCCATCAACCCTATACCTCGGATTGGCCTCAGGGTGAAGAGGCGGCGGCTCGTTTGCGCGTCGCGCTGATTCAGGTTCGCACGTTGGCTGAGGCGTACGAGGCAATGACGGGGGGCGGGCGCTAACGTTCTTTAGATTCTGTGGGCAGGATTAACTCCATCGCCCGCCGGATCTGGTCCCGGGATCCGAGTAAGACTACGATATCGCCGGGGAGCAGTTTGGTTTTTTCCGACGGGTTTGACTCGGTCACCCCCGCTCTGGTCCAGGCAATGACCGAGGCCCCGGTCCGTGGCCGCAGCGACAGTTGGGCGAGGGATTTTCCGGCGCCGGGAGAACCTTCCTCGATCCGGCAGGTCTCTACTTCTACATCGCTGAGTGTTCCCCCGCGAAGATGATGGGCGAGTTCCGGCAAGTCGCTCCGGCGCAACAGGGCGTACCCTTCCCGGCGCACCTGCTCGGCCTTCCGCATGACGAATTCCTGCGGCATGTTGTAGGTGCGGAGCACCAGCGCAAAGATTTCAATCGACGTCTCGAACTCCTCCGGTACCACGTCATCGGCTCCGAGTTGGTGGAGCTCTTCCAATTCCCGCAGGTAGCGGGTCCGTACTACGATGTGGAGTTTCGGATTCAACCCTCTGGCGACCTGCACGGCGCGTCGGGCCATGAAGGGATCGGAAATCGCCACGACCAATACGCGCGCATCTTCGATCTTCACGTGGCGAAGCACGTTCGGATTGGTCGCGTCGCCGTAGTACAACGGGAGTCCATGCTTGGTTTCCCGTTGGACGGTATCGCCGTCGAGATCCAGCGCGATATAGGGGACTTCCGTTTCGCCCAGCACCCGCGCGAGATTTCGCCCGTTCAGCCCGTATCCCACGATGATCACGTGATCTTTGATCCGGAGATGCCGACCTTCCGTTTCCAAGACGTGGGCGGTCGTTCGACCGGGGAACCAGTGGCGGAGCCGCTGCATCGCTTCGGCCCGGCGGGCGAGGTGCGGGGACCATTGCATGAGGAACGGGGTAATGATCATCGAACACACCGAAACGGCCAGGAACACTTGATAGGGCGCGCCGGTCAGCAATCTATTCTCTTGTCCGACTTGCGCGAGGATGAAGCTGAATTCGCCGACCTGTGCGAGGGCCACGCCGGCCATGACGGCCGAGCGCGGAGGAATGGCGACGGCGAGGACGGCTCCGGCCCCGGTCACAAATTTGATCACGAGGATGGCGGCGAGGAGGCCGGTCACCACGGCAGGATATTCAAGCAAGATCCGCCAGTCCATTAAGATGCCGATGGACACAAAGAACAGACTGTTGAAACTGTCTCGAAACGGCAACACTTCCGCCATGGCCTGATGACTGAATTCCGATTCGGAAATGATGAGCCCCGCGATGAAGGCGCCCAGCGCCAGCGAGAGCCCGCCGAGCGAGGTCAGCCAGGCGATGCCGAGGCACAGGACGATGATCGTGAGGAGGAACAGCTCGCGGCTGCGGCTACGGACAATGTGTTCGAGGAGTTTCGGTACGAAATACCAGGCAGCAGCCACGACGAGACCGACGACCACCACGGATTTTGCGAGGGTGAGGAGAATGGAGAGCGCGGCTCCTTCACTGGGACTGGACAGAATCGGCGCGAGGAGGATCATCGGGACCACGGCCAGATCCTGGAAGACGAGAATGCCGATTGCCGCGCGGCCGTGGAGCGATTCGCTTTCCCCGTTCGCCGCGAGGGCTTTCAAGACGATCGCGGTGCTGCTGAGGGAGAGGAGGAAGCCCCAGAAGATGCCTTGTTGCCATGGCACCCCGGCGAGCATCGCTCCGGCCCAGACGATGGCGATGACGCCTCCGACTTGAATCGGCGCGGCAATGAAGAGCAGGCGCCTCAGCGAAGCCAGCTGCACGAGTGAAAATTCAATGCCGATCGTAAAGAGCAACAGGACGACGCCGATTTCGGCCAGCACTTGAACCGTGCTCGAGTCGGAGATCAGGTTAAACCCATGAGGGCCGATCAGTGCCCCGGCCACCAGAAATCCCGCGATCGAAGGCAGCCGGAATTGATGAAACACAAACACGACGGCAATGGACACCGTGAAGATGACGAGCAGATTGCTCAGGACGCTGTAGTCGGTCATACGAAAGGCTATCGAGGTTAAGTGTGAAGGGTCAGGCGGGGAGATCGGCTCATCCCGTTCACGCGCGCCTCACGATTCACATGGTATAGAGCGGAGAATACCTCAGCGGAGGGTCCCGAACAAGGTAAAGCTTCTTGTCGGACTGAGCAGAGATGGGTAGAGTGTCCGGCATGTCAGGAGAGGAACCTGAATGATTCGCGCCATCCTGTTCGATTTTAACGGAGTCATCGCGGATGATGAGACGGCCCATGTGGAGTGTTTCTGTCTGGCGCTCCAAGAATTCGGCCTCACCCTCTCCAAAACTGAGTATTACGGGACGTATCTCGGGATGGATGAGCGGAGCTGTACCGCGCTCCTCCTGACGGCGCGTGATGGAAAGAGTGAGGCCGGGTTGGTCCAGCAGATTCAGGACCGCAAGGCCGAGTTGTTTCGATTCCATCCCGCTGCACAGAAGCCGGAGCTCTTTCCCGGTGTGATCGAGTTTGTGCAAGCCGCCCGGCCGTTGTGTCGTATGGCGATCGCTTCCGGCGGCCGTCGCGAACAGATTAATCGGGCGCTACGCGGGACCGGGATCGCACGGGCCATTGAACTCATCGTGTCGGCCGATGATTGTCCGGTCGGGAAGCCTGACCCTGCCATCTATCTCTTGACCTTGAAGCGATTGAACGACGATGCACGGCCTCTCTTGAGGCCCGATGAGTGTCTGGTCATTGAAGATTCAAAGGCGGGTATTCGAGCGGCTCAGGCCGCCGGAATGCCCGTGCTCGGATTGGCGACGACCTACCCGGCCGATGAACTGCGGGCGGCTGATTGCGTCATGCCGTCGTTGGCCGGAGTCGATCCGGAAGCGCTGCTTCGGCAGTTTCACTAAGCGCACGAGTGTGCAATCTCGCGCGCTCGATCACGGCAAAGCCGCTCCTGCTCTGCCTTTCCCCCTCCAAAGTGGCATAGACTCTCGTGACCTCCATTGCGTAGGCTGTCGCTAGTACGGCGCGACCCGCATCTTGGTGCTGACGAGTATCCGGTGCGCGGTCACAATCTTTTCCGGAGGTGCTCCATGGGCCTGAACCAGATACTTTCCGTCATGACGCTGGTCGCGTTGACCGCTGTGAGTCCTGCGCACAGCGATACCCCGCCTCCGTCGGAACCGTCACATACGTGGGAATGTCCGCAAGCCGATGGAACATCGGTCTATACGAATAAAGAAAAACCCGGCTGTCGGGCGATGACGCTGAAGCCATTGTCGGTAGTTCCTTCATTGGACAACATGCCGCTCATTCCCCGCTCGATCGGCAATCCGCCCTACCACGCTCCCAACTCTCAAGAATATGGACCAACCAGTGGAACGCAGCAGGTTCCCGATTGGGCCAAGGACTGGCAGGCCTCAGCTACCGGGAGCCGTGGCGACATCTGCGGGATGTATTGGGAGTGGGTCAGATTGATCGAAAAAACCAGGGGCGGCTTCTTTTTCGGATCTGACCCGTCGTACGGCGGCGATCCGACCGGGCGGAATCAGCGGGGGCCGAGCTACTCGTTTTACGACAATGCGCGCTTCATCGCATTGAATCGGATTTTCGGCACGGGGTTTATTCCCGTCGGCTGCCAGTAAGAGCGGGGCGACTTAGCCGCGCAATTTAGCCAGGACGGTGGCGGGATCCCAGTAGGCCCAGAAGGTCTGGATCTCGCCGGCTTCATTGAATTCGAACACATCAATCCCCTTCACTTCGACAGGCTTCCCGTTTTTCCCGATTCCCTGTCCATGAAACAGGACCGCTGCCCGGTTGTGGGAGATGTGTGTTTCCTGTGCGTGGATGGTCACTTCCTGTAGGGCGCCGGCGATGGAGTGAAAGAGCGTCTTCAGCGCGGCATGCCCTTGAACCGGCGTCGCGCCATAGGGTTCATGGCTGATGGCATCGGGGGCGAAACAGGCCGTCCAGGCCGATGGATCAAGCGCGCGCCAGGCGGCGAAATAGCGGTCGACGCGGTCGCGAATATGGTCGGAAGAGAGCGGCAACGTCAGTCCTTTCGTGATCATCCCGTACCGGCGGGACATCGTCCGGCTTAGGCTGTATAGAACTCCCGATACCACTTCACAAAGCGCGGAATGCCCTCTTCGATCGGTGTTGCCGGTTTGAACCCGACATCGTTGGCCAGGTCGTCGATGTCCGCATAGGTCGCCGGCACATCGCCGGGCTGCAGGGGCATGAGCTTCTTTTCCGCCTTCTTGCCGAGAGCATTCTCCAAGACTTCGATGAAGTGCAGCAATTCGACCGGCTGATGGTTGCCGATGTTATAGACGCGGGCCGGAGCGGAACTTGTGCCGGGGTCCGGTTGTTCGCCGTTCCAAGCCGGATTCGGCGTCGCCGGGTGATCGAGGGTGCGGATGATCCCCTCGACGATGTCGTCCACGTAAGTGAAATCGCGTTTCATCTTGCCGTGGTTGAAGACCTCGATCGGTTTTCCTTCCAGAATCGCCTTGGTGAAAATGAACAGAGCCATGTCCGGGCGTCCCCAGGGGCCATAGACGGTAAAGAAGCGCAGGCCGGTGCAGGGGATGCGATACAGATGCGCGTAGCAATGGGCCATGAGCTCGTTGGCTTTCTTGCTTGCGGCATAAAGCGAGACCGGATGGTCCACGTTATCGTGGATCGAGAACGGCATATGGGTATTTCCGCCGTACACGGAACTGGAAGAGGCGTAGACCAGATGGTCAACCTTGGCGTGCCGGCACCCTTCCAGAATGTTCATGAAGCCTTCGATGTTGCTCTCGGTATAGGCGTGAGGATTGATCAGCGAGTAGCGTACGCCGGCCTGGGCGGCCAGATGCACCACGCGTTTGATTCCGTGATCGGCAAAGAGCGCCTTCATCCCTGCGCGGTCGGCCAGATTCAACTTGAGAAAGCGATGGCCGCTGGCGTTGGCCAGTTGGGCCAGCCGTGCTTCCTTCAATCGGACATCGTAGTAGTCATTGACGATATCCAGGCCGATGACCTGTTCGCCTCGCGCCAGTAAGCGCTGGGCCACGTGGAAACCGATGAATCCGGCTACGCCGGTGACAAGAATCGGGGATGGTGCTCCAGCCATTCGCATGCGCTCCTTCACGGTCAATGAAACGATTGTGCTTACGTCCGCCCGCCTGACTTCATGAATGGGGGATCGCCGTGGTCCAGGCGGTGTAAGGCCAGCGGGGTCAAGGATTCCCCCGACGAGACCACTTCCACGCGACCGTCCTGGTTGGCCCGATAGATATCGAGCGCCCGAGCGTAATGATACCCGCAACCCTGAGCGTCGAGAAGGTCTTTCAGTTTTTCCGGACGTTCCCAATGGGCTGTGAGCAGCGCGGTTCTGGATGGATTCCGCTGACTGAACATGAAGGAGAGATGATCGGGGTACCAATCAGCGCCGCCGGTAGCGTAGGAGACGAATAGCTTGGCTTGGGCTGCGGCGCAGAGATCCGCCAGATAGGCATTGGTGAGGTAGCCGTTTTCACCCACGTCCAGCCACTTTCCGGGATGAGACAGCGAGGCATGGGCGGCATAACTCCGCACCTCCAGCAGCTGTTGCTGCGACGCGAGCACGAGCGAGATCGGTCCGTACTTCACGACCAGTTGCTGAATGATCTGTTCCTTGAGCGCGGAACGGCCGTTGTTCGTGGGGCCGCTGTCGGCATGCACGAGAATATTCTGCCCGCGGTCGTGGATCAGGTAACAGTTTCGCGGCATTTCGAGATCGCAGGGGTCTTCTCCGTAAAACGGCACCGACACGACGGCTCCGCCGTCGAAGTCCCAGCGCTCGCCGTGCGCCAGTTCAACGACTCGTCCGAAGCCCATCTCGCGTAAGAGTCCGAGATAATCGTAATGCAGTTTCTTGCGATTGCGCCGGCTGGGCACGACGATCGGCGTTTCCTTGGGAAGATGCAGGAGTGTCCGTGGATCCACGTGATCGTCGTGGTCGTGCGTGAGAAACACGGCAGCCGGCTTCGGCAGCAACGCGCCCCACAACGACGGCACCGACGATTCCGCAAACCAGGGAAGCAGCCAGGGATCGAAGAGCAGCATCTGCGATTGCTGGCGGTAGAGCAGCGCCGCATGTCCGAGATGCACGAGATCCCGATCCTGCACGACGTCGAGCCAGCGCTGCCGGACGGTCGATTGTGCTGTGCTGATCAGGCACTCATACTGGTGCAGCGACTCAATCAGCTTGAGCAAGACTGGTTGGGCTTCGCGCGGTGCGGCCATGACGACCGTTTTGATTTCCTCGGCTTGATGAGTGCCGTCCAACATGCCGAGGACTTTTCCCACTGCCGGGCCGAGGAGGCGCTGATCGAATCCGATCGGAATGGCCTGCCGTTTGACCGAATGGAAAATGCGCAGGCCGCCGTTGGTGACCGTCGCGGATTTCGTCGGATCGGTCGGGAACTCCCACTGAAACGTGCCATCGGGTTTCCTGCCGCAGCGGATATGTTGCTTCAAATAAGGGCGAGAGTTCACCAGTTCCGCATAAGCATCTTCCAGCCGCCGTTGCCGATCGGGATCATCCAGCGGTGCGCGTTTCGAAAAGACGTCGCTGATGGCCGTGTCGATCGAGCTGGACAATAAACTATGGGCTTCGGCCAGACTGGCCACGACCTCAGGAGCGATGCCGGCCACGAAGGGAAAGGGACCGGGCGCTTCCCCGCTTTCCAATTGCACCCAACACCAGGGAGCGAGGCTCACATATTGTTGCCGTGGAAGCCGGTCCCACACGCTACTCATCGTCTATGACCCGGTTTCCCAGCGGAGTTTGCTGATGGTGGGTTCGTAGAGAGCTTGAATCACATTGCCGTCGGGGTCAGAAAAGTAAAATGAGTAACTGCCGTCCCGGTGTTGCTTCGGTTGTTTGACGATCGCACCACCGAGCCGGGCAATCTTCGGGGAAATCTCTGCAAACATCCGGTCGACCGCTTGCGGATTGTCGAGTATCACGCCGACGTGATCCAGCAATTGGCCCTGGGGAGGGCGATAGGCGCTGAGTTCGTTTTGGGGAATTTGATGGAGCGCCAGATTGTCGCTTCCTGAACTGAAGTAGACATTGTCGGCATCCGGCTCCCAGACGACCTTCATGCCGAGCAACTCTTCGTAGAACCGGCGCGACGTGGGGAGATCGGTCACCCGAAGGGCTAGATGCCGGAGTCCTCGATGGAGCGGAAGAGACATAGAACCGGTCCTGTCCTTACAAATCAGCCGTTCTGAAACGACCGTATAGTAGGGAGGCATTGCCTCACCCGTCAACGGAAATTCTGCCCCTGCGGAAGGCAGGGTGCCTGTGATACCATGGCCTATCGATCGTTGCACAAAGGAGTGTCGTGGCATGAAAGCTCTACGTTCTATGATGCTTATGGGGATAGTTCTGGTTGCAGCGCCGGCCGTCACAGTGGCCGAAGGGCTTGAGAAGGAAGTGAAGGGAAAAGATGGCGCCCCGATGGTGTTAATACCCGAAGGCTCATTCCCGATGGGTGTTCCGCATGGTGACCGCGACGGGGGACGGGATGAATATCCCCGCCATGACGTATTTGTGAACAATTTCTATATCGACAAATTTGAGCTGACCAACGGTCGTTATCTTGAGTTCGTCAAGGCCACCAACCACCGCGTCCCGCAGAATCCTAAGAATGCCACGAGAAACCTCTGGCAGGGCGATACCATTACCGAGTCACTCGCCGACCGGCCTGTTGTTAATGTGGACTGGGCCGATGCGAACGCCTATTGCCAGTGGGCCGGCAAACGGTTGCCGACCGAAGCGGAATGGGAAAAAGCGGCCAAGGGGACAGCCGACCGGCGATTCCCCTGGGGCAACGTCGAGCCGACCAACAAGCATCTGAATTTCAACCAGCAGTGGATCGGCGAAAAGACCCTGATGCCGGTGGGAAGTTATGAGCTCGGGAAGAGCCCCTTCGGCGTCTACGACATGGCCGGCAACGTCTGGGAATGGGTGAACGACTGGTATGACGCCAAATATTACGAGAAGAGTCCGGCGAAGAATCCCACCGGGCCGGAGACCGGAACGAAGCGCGTGCTTCGCGGATCGGGCTGGCAGAATGAAACGCCGACGGTCCGCATTTTCACCCGTGTGGACAGCGATCCGACCATCCGTAACGAATCGACCGGGTTCCGCTGTGCGATGGATGTGCGGACAAAGTAGCGTTGCCGATGAGTGAGAAGGGGTTGTCGGGAATCACTGTCGCCGCATTTGAAAGCCGGATGGCGGTGGAAATGACCCGGCTCATTGAACGATACGGGGGCCGCCCATCGGTGGCCCCCGCCCTCCGTGAACTCCCTATCCAAGATAATCCCACTGCCCTGCGATTTGGAGTCCGGCTCATCGAAGGCCAGGTCGATGTGCTGGTGCTCATGACCGGCGTCGGGACGACGGCGTTATTCGACATTCTCAAAGCCCGCCATCCCATGTCGTCCATCATGGTCGGGGTCAAGCAAACGGCCATCGTGGCGCGCGGGCCGAAGCCGGTGGCGGCGTTGAAAGCGCTGGGGATCACGCCGACACTCACTGTTCCGGAGCCCAATACATGGGTCGATGTCGTGTCGACGCTCGATGAGTATCGACCGGTCAAAGGGCTTCGTGTCGCGGTGCAGGAATATGGCAGTTCCAATCCTGAGTTCCTGGAAGCGTTGAGGGTTCGTGGCGCCGATGTGTTTCCCGTCCCGGTCTATAAGTGGGGCCTTCCGGAAGATCTGGCTCCGCTCAGGCAGGTCTTGGCAGACGTGGTCGCCGGCGATATCTCCGTCATGCTGATCACGAACGCGGCGCAGATCGATCACGTGATGCAGCTGCTTGAACAGGAGGGCAAAGTTCCTCTGTTTAGAGAAGCCTGTAAGACGATCGTCATCGCCTCCATCGGCCCGACCGCCAGCGAGCGGCTCCGGCACTACGACCTTCCTGTAGACTTTGAGCCGTCGCATGGAAAGATGGGCGTGTTGGTAAAGGAATTGTCCGAACAGGTTGCTCCGCTGCTCGCCTCGAAGCGCCGCTAATCGCCTCGCAGATCCCGTCCAGATCATTCTCCCTCGTTCAAACCTGTGCAACGGGTGGATAGATCCCTTCGTCAGGATTTCGGCTATCGTCATCTTTCGCGGGGTTCGGCGCGGCACTTCTCTTGCGGATCTTCGCGAAGTTCTGTCTTCACACAGAGGGTTTCATATGAAAAGGGGGATGCGATGGCAACAACGCTTGACCTGGACAAGCAGACGGCTTCGTTCGTGTGGCAGCTGGAAGAGCAACGCAAACTCGAAAAGACGCTGTTGGTTGAACGGGTCCGCGGAACGAAAGAGGGTGCTGAGTCGGTCTTCAACGATATCAAGACTCGTGTGGCGGTGCTCGAGAAGCTGAACGGAACCGCCAGCGCCACCTGCATCGCGCCGATCGGCTGGAGCAAGCTGATTTTTACCGGTGCGGACAGTGTGTCGGCGCCGAATACGATCGGGTTCGGCGACCGCGATGAAACACTCTGCAGGCTGGACCAGATTCGCTATCTTGAAGACACCACGTACCTGCGCCTGAGTGCGAATCCCCATTATGTGGAGCATGTGATGCCGAATAAATCAGCCCATGCGCGGGTCGGGGCCAACGCCTCGCTCTGGGACACGCTGGGGTATGTCCACGTCGGCTATGTGACACAATTGGGGATTCCGGTCTCGCTTGAGCCGACGACGGTCTCGATCATGTCGCGGCTGAACACGCTCTTCAATTGGGTCGAAGCCAATGCGGTGGGTGACGAATGGTATGCCCATGTCTCGGCGACGGCCCGACTCTGGGTGACCTACGACGGCGAGTTTCGTCAAGCGCCACCGGCGGTGTTCGTGAACGTCCTGGCAACGCCTGCGCAGATGCGGACCCATCACGATATTCCATCACCGGCGCCGAGCGCGGCGTTGACGATGCAGGTCTCGGCGTCGGCCGGCAGCGGCACGACCATCAGCGTGTACGAAAGCATCGAGATTGTCGCGACCACCCCGAATGGCCACGCCTATTTGGACGGCATCTTTTCGTGGGAGCCGTTGGCAGTGCAGCTGAGAGAAGGTTAATGCCCGGCGTCTTTGTACAGGGATCGAATGATCTCAGACGTGTTGAAGAACATGGCGTTTAATCGTGTGTAGGCGGCGTGACCGTAGTAGTGCTCGTGGACATTTGTGGAGTTTGTACAGTCTTTATAGTCGACCAGCAGGCAATTGCCTTCGCTGGGGAAACGTACAGCGCGGCGAGCGCATTCCAACCAGCGTTCGAAACCGTCGTAGGGCTCGACCATTTCCCATACCGCTTTGTTGACTGCTTTTGCTGCCTCAGTCGCCGGAACGGCATCGCTTCCTGCGACGGCCAACTGCTGGACATAGTCTCCGCCCCAGGCGATGGGCATTTCCATCGTGACTTGTGGGAGCTCCATTTTGGAAAGCCAGGTCTTGCCATCCGTCCTGAGATTCCGGTGATTGACGATATGCAACAGGCGCCTGATTCCCGAGAGGTCCCACCCGTATCGTACGGGGGTGCCCATGGTGACGACATCGAGGGTTGCGCCGTTCAGCAAGGAATGGTCAGCGAGCAGGGGTTCGATGTGTCGGGCTGTGGCGGCCAGGTCAGCGTGGTTGTGTTGTTCAGCGAAGGCGGCCAGCAGGCCCAGGAGTTTCGGCCGTTTCGTAATGGGGCTGGGACAGAGCAGATTTGAGGCCAGGGCAAGGGCTAACCCCGCCTGTCCGTGGGCCTGCACGAGGATCCGGTCTTTCTTGCCCAGTTTCTGCGTCTCGCAGAGGGTGTGTAGTTCATGGAGCAAGCGGACAGCGGCTGCGGCACGGCCTAGGTGGTGATGTTCCGAAGTCCAGAGTAGGCGCCGACAGGCGATCGGTTGAGGCAGGCGCTTGTTGATGGCCTGTTGAAAGAGGGCCACGTATGCGTTGGTGAAGTTGCCGGCCTCGCCGACTTGGTCATCTACGATCTTCCGGGTGGCATCATCGTTCAAGAGCGGGGGCTTGAGTCCTCCCGAGAGGGCCGGGATTCCGTTTCCTCCTTCCCGCATGGCTGAAAGCAGGGCATCGACACCCGAGACGCCGCGCGAATAGCCGCGCTTCAGCCCGCCGACTTCATCCAGCCGCTGCATGCCGAATACATCGCTGCCGTGGATCGAGCCATGGAGGAACACGATGGCGCGAACGCCTGCTTGCGAGAGCGCCGTGCCGCATTGGGCCATGCTTTCGAACCAGGCCGGAGATTCAGGCAGCGCGCCGCCGGTCAGCTCGGCGGTCGTCAATCGTTCGCCGGGGCTTTTTCGTGAGAGCTCGTCGTGCTGGAAGTTATTCTCGTTCGGCATGGGAAGAGGTATCTACCGCAAGTGGAAGCGGAAGTGCAACGAAGTTCGCATTTATCGGGATGCGGGAGGGCCTGGATCGAGGTCTGGCGCCTGCCTCGGCTGAAGGGGACTCTTGAGCATCACTGCGGTGGCGGTACAGATTTTATGCTCTTCATCGATCTGGCGATCGATGATCTTCACGCCCAGCAGGTATTCTTGGACCAGTTCCTCACGGGTCAGCTCAATATCCTGTTCGGGCTCCCGGCCTGTCCGCTCTCGGACACGGTCGACCATGTGTTCCTTCACCATCACGCGGATCTGTTTGGCCAGGTCGGTTCGTGCCGAGAGTTCCGAGACGCGCTGACAGATGATCTTGCCCTTCGTTAAATCACCGTGGCCTTTGCCGACCCAATAGCGATCTGAGGAATAGGTGTCATGGTTTCTTTCGGCGAGCGGGTGGGTTTCCCCGACTGATTGGGCCGATCCCTGTGGCTCTTGATGCTGCTTGAGTTGATCGAATGATTGCTCTGCGCGAGTTCTGACCTCGCCCGGCTCGGCCGCACTGGTTGAAAAAGGTATCAGGAGGGTCGTGCTCCCAAGGCTCAGTGTGATGAAAAGTCTTCCGATTGTACTCTTCATCGATTACTTTCCTCGTCCCCCATGTCCCCCTCCGCCGCTCCTATGGTGTCCTCCCCCGCCTCCTCCAGAGGCGCGAGGCGCGACCTGGTAGGGAACCCGCGGGACTTGATGAGATGTGGGAGGGTGGATCTGGTTGATGGTCGGGGGGAGGCGTCGGGCGACGGGGGGCTGATTGCCGGAATTGATACCCGGCGCTTGGTTGAAACTGCCATTCTGCTGCAGGAATTGTTGCATGCGTGTGGATGCGCGCGGCGGTAGTTGTTGGCCTGCCGAAGGCGGGAGGAATGGATTCAGTTGATGAACATCAGTCAAGTTGCGGGATCCCGGTTGATTGCTGATTTGGGGCGGTCCGGTCGGGGCGGTATGGGTGATTTCGTTCAGTGTGCGCGGCACCCCAGGAGATCCGGGGCCGGGAACAATCTGATAAGTCGGCATGTGGGACGGAATACTGCCGGGTGTCGGCGGAGTTGGCGGTTGAGGCGGCGCCGGTGGCTGCCTGGTGGTGATGACTTGCTGGGCAAAGGCCACGTGAGGGCTGTTCGGATAGAGGCCCCGGGCGACATTTAAAAGCGCATGTGTCTGGGCCAGGCCGATCCAGGGGTAAGGATAGACGACCGGCGAGACAATCACCCAGTCGGTCCAGGCCTGCGAGACCATCGCATTCGACTGAACGCGATTGAGAATCTCCTGCCGTTGTTGGGATGCCGCTTGTGTTTGGTCGGGGGTCGAAGCGTTCACTAAGGCTTGGTTCGCGGCCTCGAGTTCCTGCTGGAGCTGTTCGTTCTCCTGTTTCAATGCCACCAACTGGACCCGCGCGTCTTCGTTCTCGCGGAGCGCGGCAATCGCATGACCGACTTCTTCCGTATCGACTTGGGCGACGAGATCGACTTTGACGACGATGGTGTCGCCGTCAATCGTCGTATCGGTTTGCTGGTCCAGCACGAGGACCAAGCCGGCGGTATAGGTCTGGATCTCATCCTTGGTGACATCCATGCCGTCTACGACCGTGATACTTTCGAGATAGGTCGCCACCTGTTCGAGCGCGGTTCGTTTGGCAGATTCCGTGGCCATTCGGATCGCGTCCTCGCGGGTGTCGCGGTCTCCCATCCGATACTCACCTTGAGCAGTCACCACACGGATTTCAGCTTGTGCAGGGAGTGCCATATGGAGCTGGGCCGCGATGAGGAGAAGTGAGGATAGCAAGATTTGTGGAAGTTGCTGAGAGGCCAGGGGTGCTGCCTGTTGTCCCGACTGAGCCGGCATTGCCTTCACCCTCTCCATAAGAGGACTGACGCACCAGGACCCCGTTGGTTGACGCAAGACGGACCGGACGAATTCAGCATAACACCGGGAAACCCGTTTCGCCAGGCGATCTGCGCCTTCTGCAGCCATCTTGCCTTCCAGAAAATTCGCGTGCTAAGGTACGCATCCCCTTACTGGGTGAAAGGAAACGGCGCACGTCCATGAACCGCTTATCCCGCTATTTGCTTACCGTCATTGTCGGTCTTTCTGTGCTGGGGCTTGAGATCCTGGGAGGGCCAGGTAGCGCTCATGCTTCATCGGCGCCCCAAGTGAGGGAGCCGGTACAGGGGGCTGCTTCTGAGCATGTCATTTTGTTTGTCCTCGAGGGATTTGGTCAGGATTCGCTCAAGGGCGGTGCTATGCCGGTTATCAGTAAGCTGGTGAAAGACGGCGCAGCAACCTGGTCCGCCACCGGGGTCAATCCGGCCTTACGGTTGCCGACGATGGCATCGATCGTGACCGGGATGCCGGTCGAAAAGCACGGCATCACATGGAATGTGTTCGAATTCAGCCGCGGCTATCCGCGCTCGCCCAGCATGTTCGACTATCTGGACTTAAGCGGCGGCCGGGACAGCGCCATTTTCTACATGGACGAGTCGCTCTACCAGCTGGCGAGGCCGGAGGTGTACACCGACTATCAGTTATGCGGCGCGTTGCGCCCCGAGTGCCGTTCCGAGAAGATTGTGTCCTATATCCGGCAGTACTTCCAGAAAGCCACGAGCGGATCAGGCTATGGTCATGCGATTCTCTCGGTTCCCCATCTACTGGTCGTGCATCTGCCGGAAGCCGGCCGGGCCGGGGTGGCGCACGGGTGGAATTCCAAGGAGTATCGCCAGGCGTTGCAGGCGGTGGACAGCGCGATGAAGTCTGTGTTGGACGTATTCAAAGAGCACGGCCTCTCCAACCGGACCACCGTGCTGGTGACGGCACTCAGTGGCCCCGGGACGGATCTGAGCGGTGAAGCGGCCACCACGGCAGGCACCCCGATGGTGCCGTGGATTGCGTCAGGAGTGGGGATCAAGCATGGGCAGGTCATCCGCCAGCCCGTGTCGATCATCGATACCGGAGCGACGGTCATGCGCATTCTCGGGCTTGAGACCCATACGGAATGGGAAAGCAAAGCGGTTGAAGAGATTTTTCAAGCGGCAGCGGTCGCGCCGGCAGCGGCCTCGTCCAAGAAACAATAGGGCGATTATGAGAAAACGATCTTCTGGTCAATGGTGTGTAGCCCTCGCAGGGACAGCGATGTTCGGAGTTCTGGTGTGCGCCTGGCCACTGATCGGGCAAGCCGGCCCGCCGCCGGCTCATCTCAAGGAGCATCCCATTACAATCGACGCAACGCAGTTGGTCCCGGCCTCGTGGTGGCAAGTCCCCGGCGTGACACCATCAATCTATCACTCTGATCCGGATTCGCTGGATGCGCCGAAGACTTCAGAACAGCGGGAATTGCAGCTTAAGCCGGGTAAGTACAAATTCATTTCGTTCACGTTCGATTTTCCCTTCGCCGTGAATCTCTCCGGGGCGCTGGAATTTTCGAAGGCGCTGGATCAATGTGTCGAGGGCCGCGGCACCCAGACGCTGGTGATCAAGTGCAAGCGGACGTATCCCCACGGGGGGCAACGCGATCAGTATTACGAACAGAAGCCATAACTACTATGACGCAATCTCTAGAAGATTTGTTGGAAGCGCTTGAGGATGTCGATGATGCGACGCGTGAGGAGGCGGCGAAGGCCCTGGCCGAACTCGGCGATCCCAAGACCATCGACCCCCTGGTGAGCGCCTGCAGTGACGATTTCTGGTCCGTGCGGGCCTATGCAGGTTGCGCCGTGGCGAAGATCGGCGGGCCGAAGGCGCTGGAAGCGCTGGTCGGACTGTTCAACGATACCATCATGGAAGTGCGCAATCAGGCTGTCGAGGCGACGGCAAAGATGGGCCCGGCGGTCGTCGATCGCATGATCGCGGCGTTGAAAGATGAACGGTGGCGGGTCCGGGAGCATGCGGCAAAGACCTGCGGAGAGATTCGTGACAAGGCGGCTGTCGATGCGCTCATCGCCGTCTGTCGAGATCGCGATGGCGCGGTGAAGAGTGCTGCGGCCGAAGCCCTGGGGAAGATTCGCGACGCGAAGGCCGTTCCGGGGTTGATCAAGTTGTTCCGGGATTCGTCCAAGATTGTGCGTGAGACCGCCGGGACTGCGCTGATCTGTATCGGGCAGCCGTCGGTCAACCCGCTGGTCGAGGCGCTGAAAGACAAGGATTTCGTCGTGCGGTGCCATGCGGCCCGGGCCCTGGGCGGGATGACCACCGACTATCAAATCGGCCGGACCTGGGTTCGCGATGCCAACGTCGTCGATGCGTTGATTGCCACGTTGAAAGATCCGGATCGGGCCGTTCGTGAGGATGCCACGATTGCCTTAGGCATGATCGGTGACTCGCGAGCCATCGATGCCCTGTTGGAAGCCATGAAAGACGGCGTCGTCAAGCGCCACGCGATCGCGTCGCTAGGCATGATCGGCGATCCGCGGGCATTGCCGGCCGTCCTGGACGCCTTGAAGGGAAAGGGCATCAAGCAAGAGGGCACTCCGACGCCGGGTTGTATTGTGAGCGAAGATGCCTTCATCAAGGAAGCGGCAGCCACGGCCCTCGGGCAGTTCCGCGATCCCTCGGTCATTCCGGATCTCATTATGTTGTTGAAGGACGGCGTGTTGCGAGAAAAAGCCGCTCAAGCCCTCACGGTGATCGGGGACACGGCCATTGAACCGTTGATTGCATTCCTCTATGACCCGAAAGCGTCCGAAGTGGAAGCCGAGGGCGAGCGGGTGTTGTCATATGCTTCTGTTCGGTTGACGGCCAAAGATGCACTCCGGTTGATCGTCCTGGAAACATTGGAAACACTGGGATGGTCACCCCCTGCCGAAGAAGTGCAGATCAGCTCCAGTAAGGCGGACAATCTCCGGGTCGATCGGCCCTTGGGCGATACCGGACGGTTCGGGCCGTCAGGCGATGTGGCCAAGTCTAGTTAGGCATCCTGGAGCTGCTGTTGTCCTTCCCCATCTCCTCGCCAGTCGTGTTGCGGTTCCGTTGACCCTGTAAAAAACTGTGTGCTAGGGTTATCGGCTCGATTCAGGAGGTCCAGAGTGGAGGATCCCGTGGCAGAGCAGATTGCAGCCCTCAAAGACGAGGACTGGGCTATTCGAGAGGAAGCCGCCGGCTTGCTCGGGACCTTCAAGGATCCGCGCGCGGTTCAGCCGTTAGTCGCGATCCTTCGCGATGCTGATCGCGCGGTGCGGGAAGCGGCGATCGGGGCACTGACGTCGATCGGCGCGCCTTCGGTAGAGGCCCTTGGCGCCTGTCTCGTCGCCCGTGAATTATCGGTGCAGGAAGCGGCATCTGGAATCCTCGCCTCGATCGCCGATGAACGCGTCTATGAGCCATTGGTGGCAGCATTGCGGAGTGCCGACTGGATTGTGCGCATGCATGCGGCGAAGGCCTTAGGGCGCGTGAAAAATATGGCGGCGGTCGAGCCGTTGATTCCGTTGCTGCAAGATAAAGTCAAAGCCGTGCGGGAGGAGGTCGCGACCGCCCTGGCCTCGATCGGGGAAGCGGCAATCCCTTCCTTGCTGGAGGCGCTGCAGCATACGGAGTGGCTGGTTCGGCTCCATGCGGTGGAGTCGCTCGGCAAAACGAAATCGCCACGCGCGGTCGAGCCGCTCCTTGCGCTGTTGTTCAATGACCGGGATTCCGCCGTTCGCGAAGATACGGTGCGGGCCCTGGGTGAAATCGGAGATCCGCAAGCGGTCGAATTTTTGTTCACGGCGATGCGGGAGCCGGGATTGCGCACCCTGGCGGTTGAAGCATTGGGGCGCATTGGCGACCGGCGCGCGGTGCCGGTGCTCATTGCAGTGGTCGCAGGCACCTGCCCGCCGGATGTGACGCGGGCGGTTGCAGGGTGCGGCGATCAATGGAGCGAAGAAGTCATCACCCAGGCCGCGGCCGCCCGGGCCTTGGGCATGATCGGCGATGACGCCGCAGTCCCTGGGCTGGTGGCTGCTTTGGAGTCGACGTTTACCAGAGCTGAGGCGGCGGCAGCCTTAGCGAAATTCGGATCGAAAGTGATTCCGTTCCTCATCCCATTGTTGACCGGTCATCCCGATGAAAATATGCGTTATCACGTGAAGGAAACCTTGGCGCTGGCGGGCTGGCGAGCCGGTCGAGTATAGCCGGATGCTGAAAAAGTCCGTCAGCGGCGTTCTCGCGTCGCATCGAGACTCAACGTACTAAGAAGTACGGCCTCGCTGGACGGTCTTTTTGAGCATCCTAGTAGCATAAATAGAGCGCATCAGTGTTCATTGTGTGTCCAGTATTTCTATTGAAAGTATAAATGTCCAAGGAAACGATTGAAACCCTGGTTTCGGAGCTGGTCCATGAAGAAGACTGGCGGCGCATGCGGGCGACGGCGGCTTGTGTGGCCGGCGGACCTCGTGCCGTCCAAGCGCTGGTCGAAGCGCTTCGGACCGGGACGCCCGAGCTGAAGAAAGAAGTGGCGGCGATGTTGTCGCGTATCAAAGATCCGCAGGCCGGCGTGGCGCTGGTCGGTCTTCTGGAAGACGAAGATGAAGTGGTGCGGAAGGCGGGTGCCAATGCGCTAGAGCAGATGGCCGGGGTGCTCGATACGGACACCGCTGCGGCTCTGGTGGCGCTGCTCCCCAAGTATCAGGAGGGCGAAGCGCGCCAGCTGATGACCCATCTGGTCGGGGCCATTCCGACGGCGGTCATTCCTCTGTGCGACATGTTGAAGCACCCGGATCCGTCCGCACAGGTGACGGCTGCGCTGATGCTCGATCAGCTTCTGGATCCCCGCTCCATCGATGCCTTCATTGATGCGATGGGCCAACCGGCAGTTCAGGATATTGCGGTCAGCACCTTGAAAAAGCTGAGCGCGATTCGTGAGCGGATCGATGAGACCTTCAATGCGCTTCGGGATGTGGAAGGGGCGAGCGAACGCGAAGAAGCGCGAATGTCGACGGTAATCTATCTCTTGGGCATCGGGCGGCCGAGCGTGGAGATTTTAATTGAATATCTTGAAGACGATGATTGGCTGGTGCGTGAAGCGGCGGCTGATCTGCTGGGGAAGATTGCGGATGTGCGGGCGGTCGAACCGTTGATGCGG
>JACOEJ010000137.1 GCA_024998645.1 Nitrospira sp. | reverse complement strand
CGTGCTCCCGCCAGATCTTGCCGGCCTTTTGGGCCAGACGAACGTAAGCCGCCAGGCTCTTCTTCGGAACAGTCAACACAAAGCCATCGACGTAGCGCATCGGTGATCTCCTCCTTACTTCTCCGCCAGCATTTTTAAATTGGCCAGACCGGTCTCGAATTGCGGGCCGACCATCTTCTCGCAATTGAGAAATAGGCCCATGACTTTCGCCAGGTATGGTTGCGGACCATACATCGCCCAGGTGACGGTGGTTGAGCCGTCGCAGGCCGTCAACGTGAACCCGGCGTGGTTTTGGGCTTTGAACGGTTTGAAGAAATCCAGCTTGACGGCGATTTTGGTTGAAGGAATCGATTCAAGTATTTCCATCCGACCCTGGCCGACCGCGTTGTTCCCGCTCCATTCACACACGGCCCCCGTTCCTTGCGGGGGACCGCTCAGCGTTTTCTTCATCCCAGGATCCATCTTTTCCCAGGGAGACCAGGCGCCCCACTTGGTCAAATCGTTGATGTGCTGAAAGATTCGCTCCGGCGGCGCGTCGATATGGATCGCCCGCTCGACACGAAACGTGTCGGGCTTAGTCGCCGCGAAAGCGAGCATTGCCCCGGTCAGTATGACGGCGGCAATGGCAATGGTTTCCAGCATGATGAGGTCCTCCCGTTTTCTAAGAGCGTCCTTCGTAGGCGTGGGTCAGCCCCGCAATGTCGATCTTGCCCATTTGCAGCATGGCCTGCATGACTCGCTCTGATTTCTCCTCATCCTCGTCCTGCAGCATCTCGCCCAGCACCGACGGGATGATCTGCCACGAGACGCCGAATTTGTCCTTCAGCCAGCCGCAACGGCCCGGTTCACCTCCGGCAGAGAGCTTCTCCCACAGCTCATCGACCTCGCCCTGCGTCCGGCAATCGACGAAAAAAGAGATGGCTTCAGTGAACGTGAACTGGGGACCGCCGTTGAGAGCGATGAATTTTTGCCCGTCAAGATGAAAGGTCGCGGACATTGGCGAGAGGCTGTCGATCCGCGAATTCTTGAAGATGGACGTATAAAACCGCGCCGCCTCTTCCGCGCGTCCGTCGAACCATAAAAATGGGGTAATGCTATTCATGATGTGTCCTCACCTCGCGCCTCGTCGCCGTTCACTGTCGCGAATCATCTCGGTCAGGTCTTCCGCCGGGCGAATTTCCCAGGGGCCCATCTTTACGCCCGGGTGGTTCGACATGAGCTGGATGGCATGGTTGCGATCGCGGGCTTCGATGATCAGAAGTCCACCCAACATTTCCTTCGTTTCAACGAAAGGGCCGTCGGTGACGGAGACCTTGCCGTTTCGGTAGCGAAGCGTAGCGGCGGTATCGGGGCCCTGAAGTCCTTCGCCTCCTACCCAGTGGCCGTTCTTCTTAAGCCAGTCGTCGTAGGCGAGGCACGCATCAACCATGGCGTTCTGTTGCCCGGCTGAGAATGTCGTCCACTGTGTGACATCAAGGTATCCCAAACAGATGTATTTCATCGGTTCCCCTTTGAGAAAAAGTGTGGCCGCTTCACCCTATAGTCGTACAGGAAGGTCGGAATCGACAGAACAGGATCAGCGCGTGGGCTTAAACGCTATTCATCCGGTAAGCCCGCGATTTCTCTGATAGGCCTGACCTCCACGGCTCCGATCCGCGCGCCGGGGATCCGTCCGGCGATGTCGAGCGCCTCGTCCAAATTCTCTGCGTCGATCAGGAAATAGCCGGCGAGCTGCTCGCGGGTTTCGATGAAGGGTCCGTCCGTGACCGACCGTTTCCCGTCACGCACCTGGACGACCGTGGCGGTCGCGACCGGCTGCAGCGGCGAGGCATGGACATATTGTCCCTTGTCGTGCAGGTGGTGGCAGAGCTGGACCGACTCGGCCAGCATGGAGCGTCGCGTCTCTTCGCTCATCCGGCCGAAGGCCTCTTCATTGTGGTGAACCAGCAACAGGTATTTCATGGCTGTTCCTCTCCCTTTCCCCCTCTAGTCGTTCCCGGCGTCCGAAATCAACAACGGGAGTTCCAGCTATTCTAATTCCGCCAATCGTTTTTCCAGAAAACGCCGTTCCGGCTCCTGTTTTGTCAGAGCGAGGGCCCGTTCGTAGGAGGTGCGGGCGTCCGCCGCCTGCCCCAGCCGCCGGCAGAAATCGGCTCTGGCGGAGTGGATCAAATGGTAGTCTCCCAACTCACCTCGCGCCAGGATGGCGTCCACCAGTGTGAGGCCTGCTGCGGGTCCGTCCCGCATCGCCACGGCCACGGCCCGGTTGAGCTCGACGATCGGGGAAGGGGCCGCGCGTATCAACAGGTCATACAGGGCGACGATCTGAGCCCAATCGGTCATAGCGGCGCTCGGCGCTTCGGCATGGATGGCGGCAATCGCCGCTTGCAATGTGTAGGGGCCGAACCGTCGTGAGGTGAGTGCCCGTTCAACGAGGGCGATGCCTTCTGTAATGAGTTTCCGGTCCCAGCGCGCCCGGTCCTGCTGGTCCAAGAGCACGATCTCTCCCGTGGCCGATGTGCGCGCCCGGCGTCGTGACTCGTGCAGCAGCATCAACGCGAGCAGGCCCATGACCTCAGGCTCCGGCAACAGCTCCAGCAGTAGACGCCCTAAACGGATCGCTTCGCTCGAGAGGTCGGCTCGCGTGAGCGAGGCGCCGGCGGATGCGGAGTACCCTTCGTTGAAGACCAGATAGATGACATGCAGGACCGAATCCAGCCGGTCAGGTAGCTCGGCCGCCGACGGTACTTCGTAGGGAATCCGCGCATCGCGGATTTTCGCCTTGGCGCGGACGATCCGCTGGGCCAATGTCGTCGGGGAGGACAGAAAGGCGCGGGCGACCTCTTCGGTCGTGAGGCCGCAGACCTCCCGCAATGTCAACGCCAGTTGCGCTTCGGGTTTGAGTGCCGGATGGCAGCAGGTAAAGATCAACCGCAGGCGGTCGTCTTCAATACTGTCTTCGTCTAGTTCGGTCGCCTCACCGGTCGCGGCTTCCATGTCTTTAGCGAGCTCGTTGAGCGACGCATCGTAACGGGCGCGCCGTCGTAAGCCGTCGATCGCCTTGAAGCGGCCAGTGGAGACGAGCCAGGCGCGGGGGTTGGCGGGGATGCCGTCACGCGCCCATTGTTCCATCGCGGCGGCGAAGGCTTCGTGCAGCGCTTCCTCGGCCAGATCGAAATCCTTGAGCAGCCGGATGAGC
>JACOEJ010000054.1:6483-23688 GCA_024998645.1 Nitrospira sp. | reverse complement strand
GTCATTTGAATTTGGAGGCTCTCGTGAGGAATCAGCAAACTCTAGCCGCTCCGATTACCTGCTCTGGCATTGGGCTTCACTCAGGCCAGCCAGTAACCATTACACTCAGACCAGCGCCTGTGAACACAGGTGTCGTCTTCGTAAATCGGAATGGAAAGTCAGGAGCCTCCCTCCCTGCATCTATCGAACATTTGGTGCCGACCGAACTATGCACCGCGATTAACGGCAATGGCTTTCAGGTCAAAACGATTGAGCATGTGCTGGCCGCCCTCTCAGGACTGGGGGTTGATAATGTCTACATCGACGTCACGGCCGGAGAAATTCCCGTCATGGACGGCAGCGCCGCACCGTTTGTCCGACTGATCCATTCCGTAGGCCTGACCTCACAATCCCGCCGCCAGCCCTACTTGAAAATCATGGCCCCGATTGAAGTGTGCGATGGCCAAAAGCGTGTGCGCATCGAACCGTCCTCGACGCCCAAAATTACGTACACCATTCACTACAATCATCCGATGATCAAGACGCAGGTCTATACACACGACTGCTCCGCGGATACCTTTGAGCATGATATTGCAGAAGCCCGCACATTCGGATTCTTGCACGAAGTACAAGCCCTCTGGGCACGAGGTCTCGGACAAGGCGGAAGCCTCGAGAATACCGTGGTACTCTCAGAGAACGGAATCATGAATGAATCCGGCCTTCGCTTCTCAAACGAATTTGTCCGCCACAAGGTCCTGGATCTTATTGGAGATTTTTCACTTCTTGGCATGCCTTTCATCGGCCATCTCATTGCCGAACGGTCGGGACATGCGCTCCACACTCGTCTCGTCGAGCAAATCTTGGAACAGCCTGAAAAATGGATTCTACTCAATACAGAGTCCGCTTCCGCTGAATCCAGGAAGTCGCTTCAGATCAGCCGGTCACAACCAGCCGTCGCGCTTCAGGCCTCATAACTACTCGTCATATTTGAGATTGATTTCGTACAGGAGAGGGATGGATTGCTCGCCTTCAAGAGGCGCAATCATGAGTAAACGCCGAGAGTGAGTGGCCTCACCCTCGGCGAGTCATACTCGGCGGGCTACTTCTTCTTCTTCTTTGCTGCTGCTTTCTTCGTTGCCAAGAGTCTCACCCCCCTCCCTTTAAAGGAATACGACAACCTACACCGCTTGAACTAACACATCCTCAAGTGCTTCAAACGTATTCGGACCGACTTTCCTAAATCGTTTATCCCGCTTCAGTGACGTCGCCACAGAGGTCAACGGCGTTTTCCCTTTGATCTGCAGCCCACCTTCCGCAAGCCGCTGCAGTAATTCCTTCGCATGCATGGCACGGTTGGACTCGCGCAAGATCTCATACGTCGCTTCGGGAACACTCTTTCCGACGTACTTGCTACGACCTAAGAGAATTTCACGCGACTGATCCGTCACGTCCATGACCGGAAGAGTCCGCACGCCCTTATTATCATCGGTAATAATTTGACTGGAGAGACTGGCAAGCTTCGCTTTATCCGCTTCTACCCGGTAGAGCGTTTCGGCAAGTTCGAGATACTTCTTGATCGTCGCAATCTCGTCATCGAGTCGACGTTTCTTTTTCTCAAGCTCCTGAAACCTATTCTTGTAGGCATGAATCCGCTGCTCAAGACCTACAAGGATATCTGTTAGTTCTTCCACAGCACCCCCAGCAGAAGCATGCTTGCTTTATAGCATTGCATACAAGAACTGTCAAGCACCAACAACATACTAAAATACTATGATGATAAAGTAGCTTTCTATACAGAAGAAAAAGCTGTGACAAGTACGCGGACAAGGCTTGTCTGTCACAGAATAGAAACTTATCATCTCCATATTTATAAATGGTTACGGTCCATTTTTTAGTATGCTTTGAATTAATTGCATGTGTCTATACGCCAGCCATTACTGGATAAGGAGCTTGAAGACAGACAGGCAGGTAGCCCTCGTGGGGCCTTGTGCTATGATTCGCCATGCTTGACTCATCACCCCCCAACGAAGCGCCTGTTACCTTGCTCTTGGAAACAGCCATTCATGCGGCAAGACAAGCAGGCAAGATCCTCTCGCGCTACGCACGCACCGGTTTCCGCGTCGAGAACAAGAGCGCTATCGATCTCGTCACGGAGGCAGATCATGCCGCCGAGCAATGCGTTATCGATCTGATTCTTGCCCGCTTTCCCGATCATGCCTTCCTCGCGGAAGAGCGAGGACGCATTGGACAGAGTCAGTCACCCTACGTCTGGATTATCGATCCGCTCGACGGCACCACAAACTTTGCACATGGCTTTCCTACATATTGCGTATCCATTGGCCTTGAGTACAAGGAGCAGTGTGTACTTGGTGTTGTGTACGATCCCACTCGTGATGAACTCTTCAGCGCTACGCGTGGCGGAGGAGCGCGCGTCAATGATCAGCCACTCCACGTTTCTCAAACAGCTCAGTTAGATCAAGCCCTCCTGGTAACCGGCTTTGCTTACAATATTCGAGAAACTCCGAACAACAACCTCGATCACTTTGCTCGGTTTGCACTTCGGGTCCAAGGACTCCGCCGCACAGGATCGGCAGCCCTTGATCTGTGCTATGTCGCGGCAGGACGATTCGACGGATTTTGGGAAGTGAAACTCAACTCATGGGATATGGCAGCAGGTGTGGTGATCCTTCGCGAGGCCGGGGGAAGGGTGACGGACTTTTGTGGCCGATCACACTCTCTCTATGGGCAGGAGTTGGTTGCAAGCAATGGACGCCTCCACGATTCTATGATTTCAGTGATTCGGGAATCCCTGGACAGCAGACCTCCATCTCCCCGATGAACCCGACAGCTATCCCGTAAAGAGACGCCCTGCTGGTGAGCTCGCCACCTCTCCAGGCCGACACGGCACCCCGTATACAGCAAGCCAATCTGTACGCTAAGATTGTGCAACCTTCTTGCTGGAGTACATCATTATGGCAACATCAACACCTCCCTCAGGTCCAATAGGCAGCTCCCCGACAGGTGAAAACCCAAACGAAAAAGCGACATGGGACGTGGAACTGTTGCGCGTCCTCGTGAGCCGAAAGGGAACTCAGGTCGATGCGCAATGGGCGATTCATCCTCAATTGAAACAGGACCTGCTTCCGGAAGAATGGAAAGAAGTGACCGACCTTATGGCCAAAGTCACTGATATTGTCGGCAGTCGCTTTTCTGAAGTTCTCCAGAACGTTGAGCCTGATCCTCCCGGTCATGCCTGACCCTGAACCAGTACGCCCAACTTCTCGCATCGCTTCTTCTCATCCCCTGTACAGCCAAAGGAGCTGAACTATGGAGTCGTATTATCACGCACACGATCTGGGGAAATTCTCCGAGATGGGCAAGGGTAATAAGGAGCTTTGGGACAAGTTCATGAGCTACTACAGTGCGGTATTCGCGGAGGGGGCCCTGACGGAGCGGGAGAAAGCCTTGATCGCCCTCGCCGTCGCGCACGCCGTGCAATGTCCCTATTGCATCGATGCCTATACGCAGGCGTCGCTGGAGAAGGGATCGAATGTTGAGGAAATGACCGAAGCGGTGCACGTCGCCTGCGCGATCAGGGGAGGCGCGTCGCTCGTGCATGGCGTCCAGATGCGGAACGTGGCCGAGAAGTTGTCGATGTAAGAGCGACCGCTTGTAACTGCCGGCGGTCCGGCGCGGCTCAGAGAAATTGGTTTTCTGGAATCGCGAGCGTGAAGTATTTCTCCCGCTCTTCATAGAGGATACGACGGCTCGTCAAGACACCCAGCGCATTATTCAGCTCGTCATCAGACAGTGTCATATCACGCTTCGTTTCTTTTAGTACGACCCGAATCTGATTCCTGCTCTTCGCAGCCTCATTGCAGGCCTCGATGATGCCCGCGGCGGGCCAATCGAACCGCTGCCTGGTCGGAGCCTGAGGATCCCGCCCGTCGTACACCGTGATGTAGTCCATAGACTTGGAGTAATACAAAAACGGTCGGTCGCTGCCACGCGCCCGTCGCTGCCATTCCTCCACTAGACCGACCAGTTCCTGATAGAGATGCGGATCCACCGGCCAGTGATCCAGCTCATACTCGAAATCATAGGCGACCTTGAGCAAATCAAGGCGCGCCGCATCATACACATACTCATAGGCCATCCCCGGCCCCGTAATCCGCACACCATATTCATGCGGACGCGTAAAGTAGGGACTGAACCGCTGCAGCCAGAATTTCCCGGTCGCTTCCGGCGCCTGCAAATGGAAGAGCGAGGGAAGCAAATCGATCTGCCGCCGATAATCCTCATTCGTCTCGCCGGGGAATCCGAGCAAAATATTCCAGGACACCGCGACACGGTAGTAACTGCTCCACTTCAGGCAAAGGATGTTCTGCATGGGCGTCACGCCCTTGTCCATCGCCTTGAGCTGCGACAGGCTGAGACTTTCCAGGCCCGGCTGCATACACTTCACGCCCCCCACCGCGAGCGTGCGGATCTGACTCTTCTGAAGATTGCTCTTCGTTTCGATGAACACATCGAGATCGCAATGTGCCGCGGCAAACTGGCCGAACAAATTCTCGACATACTTCATGTCGATGATGTTATCAACCAGCCTGAACCGGGTCGTGTCGTACCGGCTGGAGAGCGCCGTCATCTCGCGCGCCGCCTGATCCGGCGATTTCGCCCGGAACTTCATACTCTGGGCATTGAGGCCGCAGAACGTGCAATGGTGCTTCTCCCCCCACCAACAACCGCGCGAGCCTTCATAGAGGAGAATGCGGTCCAGGCCCTGCGCCTCATCACCGAGTTCGGCCAGCAGATGGTAATAGTCGTCGTAGTCCGGAGGCCCGGTCTTCACGAAATCGGCAAACAGCGCCGGGTTCGGTGTAAATCGAATCTGACCCTGCTCTCGGAAGATCACTCCATTCGGAACCGCGTCAGACGTACTCTCTAGGACATGGCGCACGAGGGCGGGCACCACCTCTTCTCCTTCGCCCACCACGACATAGTCGATAAAAGGAAACGCCCTGAAATATTCCATCCCCATCTCGCCGTCGTAGTTCGCCCCGCCGAAGATGATCTTCACCTCCGGATACAGATCCTTGATCATCTTCGCCAACGTCAGGCTCGCCACATTCTGGTCGAAGGTCGAGGTGAAGCCGACGAGTTTGTACTGACCCCAATCAATCGCCGTCATCGCCCAGGTCAGAAACTGCGGCGCCGTTCTCGTCGCCATGTCTTCAAAAAATGAGATCGGATGCCCGCTCTCCTGAGCCACTTGCTCGAAGACCGGCTTAAAGACCCTGGGGTATTCCGCACGCTTGGGATTGTCGCGAAACAGGAGATAGGAAAAGAGCCACTCCCCGAAAAGAGCACGCTTCTCGCAGATCATTTCATAGAGAGGGACACCGATCTTGTGGGCGAAACGGACATTCAAATGGTGGCAGTCAACCGGGACACCTTTCGACTTGAGCAGGGCCGACAGAGTCCCGAGCTGAATCGACGGGTACTTCGAATAACTGAACGGCATGTTGACGAGCGCTACCTGCGCCTGATCGCTCATCGGTTGTCTCGTCCGTTCATCATGGCAAGATCGCCTGGCTTAGGATACTGCCGCTCGGAATGGCTCGAATTCCCGGTCGGCTTTGGCCGCGAGATAAAAATCGCTTTCCGTGAGGCCGTTAATCTTGTGTGTCCAGATCTCCACCTTGCACTTGCCCCAAGCCAGGTAGAGATCCGGATGATGCCCCTCGGCCTCAGCGATCACGCCCACGTTATTCACATAGGCTAAGGCTTGAGCAAAATCCTTGAATGTATAGAGGCGTTCAAGATGCCCTTGCGCGTTCAGCGTCCAGCCCCGGCCTAATTCTTTCAGAAGTGCCTGCGCACGATCCGCGGGAACCGGCGGCACACCACCGCGACAGGGGATGCACTTATTGTCGGCAAGACCCATGGCGGCCTCCTTCGGTAAGAGAGAATGGAGCATTGTAAAGGGGCCATGAGCGGAGAAACAAGGCGGGGGGTCGGGCTATTCAGCGTCGTCCGGCGCTCCGCCTGACTTGGCCAGATCGTCCATTTTAACCTTGTCGGGATTGAATTGTTTAGCGGCCTTGGTCATCCGGTCTAAGGCCTCATCAAAGGAAAGGGGAGGGGCGTCTTTCGGGCGGAAGCGGATCGGATTCACCCGGGCTACAACGAAACTCTTAAGATAGGGACTGGTCAACCCTTTGGCCTTGAGCGCTTCCACCTGCCCCACAATCACATCATCAAGCGCCAGGAGGGCTCGTGCCCGCTCATGTCGCAAGCCGATCGCCTTGTGCATCGGCTGCGTGAGAAAGGCCTCCACCCGTTTGAGCACCGGATGATAGGCCCCTCCGCTGAACCGCGGCCGCTCCTCATAACAGAGGCCCAGCGTAATGAACGCCGGTTCGTCAAACTCCAAGGCATATGTCTCTTCGGTCGCGTCGCCGAGCTGCGCGAGTTCGTTGTACATACGGATCACTTCCAACGATTTCTCGCGCAGGTTGTGGGCCTTCTCCGTATTGAGGGCGAGGATCTGATAGGCCGCGCTGGCTTCCGGCACCACAATCGCCACAATACTCTTCGCACCGAGCGTGCGCATTGCGGACAGGCGATGGTTGCCGTTGGGCGTCCAGTATTTCGCGACATGGTCTGATTTGGCGGTTCGCACGGCGATGAGCGGGTCCAGAAACCGGCCGATCTTTCCAATGACCGCTTCGAGTTTCCGTACATGCGTCTCGGAGAGATTCCGCTGATAGGGAGTCGGCTCAACCAGTTCGATAGGCAGCGCGGCAAAGACCAGCCAGCGCCCTCCGTAGGGCTCGCGATAGATCGACAAGACCTTGCCGCCATCGTCCTCGATCGCCCGATGCAACGCCGCCACGTCACCAGGTGGCGCGGCCGCCTGCAACTCCGTGGCAGTCAGTCCCGTCGACGCGCCCGCAGGCTTTCGTCGTCTTCTCGTGCCTGCTGCCGCTCGAGCCTTCTTAGGTTTCGCCTCAGCCATAGATCCCATGGTAGGCGAGGCGCACGGGAAAAGAAAGGCGAAGAATCGCTGCCTTGCCTCGCCGCCCATTTCCGCGCATCATGCCGGCAACCATGCCGCCCACATCGTTGCAACCGGATCAGTCCACACCTCTGCGCATCGGCTGGTTTACCGCCTCCTGCGTGCTCGTCAGCAATATTATCGGAGGCGGCATCTTCACGACGACCGGCATTATGGCCCGGGATCTCGGCGATCCGTTGTTGATTCTCCTCTTGTGGTTCATGGGCGCGCTCTTCGCCGTCGGCGGCGCGATGATCTATGGCGAGCTGGGCTCACGACTGCCGCACGCCGGCGGGGACTATGTGTACCTGCGAGAAGCCTATGGACCGCTCTTGGCTTTCCTTAGCGGCTGGACGTCGTTCACCATCGGCTTCGGCGCCGCCGTGGCAGCCTCGGCCATCAGCTTCTCGTCCTATGCGATGCGCGTCGTCCCGATTCAGGATGAACAAGGGTGGATCGCGAAAGGCCTCTCTCTCACCCTCCTCTGGAGCGCCACCTTTATCCATTGTCGAGGCGTCCAAACGGGCGGCCGGCTGCAGTTGATGCTCACCACCACCAAAGTCGTGGCCATCGGAGGGCTGATTCTCGGCGGACTGTCGACCGTGATCGGGCAGGGGCGCCCTTTCCTCGCCGCACCCATCGCGCAGGCGCCCACGTTTGGAACCGCCGCCATCGCCCTCGTCATCGTGACCTATTGCTACCTCGGATGGAACGTCGCCGGCTACATTGCCGCGGATATCGTAAATCCCCAGAAGACCCTGCCCAGAATCATGATCGGAGGAACAGCGTTTGTCGCCGTCATCTATCTCTTGCTGAATGTTGTCTACCTGTCAGCGTTGTCCATCAGGGAACTGGCACAAGAACCGATTGTGCCGGTGGCGGAGAAAGTCGCCGCCGCCTTGTGGGGACCGCAGAGCGGGCGACTGGTTGCCGCCATCCTCTGTCTCTCCATCGCAGGCGCGGTGAGCGCGATGACCTGGGCCGGACCCCGTGTCTATTGGGCCATGGCCCGCGACGGCATGATCAGCCCCTGGCTCGCCCAGGTGCACCCTCGAACCAATGTACCGGCCCGCGCGATCGTCTTCCAAAGCCTCTGGGCCTCACTGCTGATTATCAGCGGTACGTTCGAACAACTGCTTGTCTATAGCGGCTTGGTCCTCTCGCTCTTCATGGCCCTGACTCTCTCCGCGATCTTCCGCCTTCGTCAGAGAAGTCCTACCCATCCACAACATTTCCGTGCTCCTTTCTACCCCATCCTGCCGATCGTACTCGTCTGCGGAGCTGCCGCCCTGGTGATCTCCAGTGTGCTCGAACGACCGACAGAATCGCTGTACGGCGCGGCCACCGTCCTGAGCGGCATCCCGCTCTACTACGTCTGGCGTAGACCTCAGAATCTTCAGGGGTAATCACCCTGACTCGCTCGTAAAAATATTCTTCAACTAGGCGGCAGCGAACGAAATGCTGAGTCGTACTCTTGGTGTACGGCGAAGCATTGAGCGATGTGAGAACGAAGCTGGTGGGATTTTTTAGTCGCTGAAAAAACAGCACGGGCGACCTTGCACTATGGTGGGAGGTCGCCCGTGAGCGGCGCTTAGGACGCCTAAGATACATGTTCCGATGTCGCGGCCCGCAAAGACCCGTACGATGAGAAATGCGTTATGTTTCTAGTCGGGGGAGACCTCGTCAATCCCAGGTACTGTTGTTCCCCGCTCTAGTACAGACTCTCTAGCCTGATCAGGCCGACACCCGATTGGTCATTCGTACCTTCACGGCACGGGCCTGGAGAGAATCGACTAGAACGACCGACGAGAAACCCGCCTTCGCATCGGCGGGCCTGACGGACCAGGTGGCGTTGCGTCGCTCATATCCACCCTCCTCTCTGATGAAGTCAGCGAGAAACCTGGATAGCAGCCGCGCGGTCTGCCCGATCTCCCGCACTTCCGAAAATCATGGGCCGCAATTCCCATCTACGCCCATTAGAAAACCATGTCAATGGGGGAAGCACGAATGTTTACTCGAAGCAACAAAGCATAACCTGTGCCCGGAGATGCTTCGCAATATGTCGTCCCAGTCAGAGACTCGCTACTGTCGTAGCACAGAAAGGGGGGAACAGCCTGACAGCTATTCCCTCCTTTCCTCGACGTGACCGTCGAACTCTTTTAGTGGCCTGACCCTTGGGCTTTCCGCTTTGCCTTCTCAATTGCTTCCGTCATTTTCCCTTCGGCTTGCCCCTTGTGTTGAGCCGTTGTCTCCTCCAACTTTCTCTCGGCCTCGGACTTCACGTTACCGGCCTCCTGCCGGGCGCTGGACGAGGATTCGGTGGCAGAGCGTTTCGCATTCGCCATCTCCTGGTCAAGCTTCTGCTGCATGTCGCCAGCGGAGGGCACCTGGGCAGAGGCCACGAGCGCGGACCCGATCACGAGAGTACAGAGAGCGAGAGAAACAAAAATGGCGTTTCGCATCTGAAAACCCCTTCCCAAGAGATTGTAGGTAGAGCGAGCGAGTGGCTTGAAGCAGCGTACCGAACAGTTTACGTACATTCAAGACCCTACCTTGATGGTCTCTTTCTCATCTCTTCCCCGAGCTGCTTCGCATCGTCGCACTGTCAGTAATTGTGTATCCGGCCGGCGCCGAGAACAGACTCTCATCAAGGCGCTTCGCCTCGACCGTTGCTTCCCCACGAGACTCAACTTTTCCGGATTCATCTCGATCGATATGCCGGAGAGGAAACCCTCCGTCTTTGACGAGGTCGCGGAACCAGGAAGGATAACCACCTAGACCCGAGATACCGCCTCCCATGATCCCGAACATCGCGGCATTGCCGATCCCCTTCGCGACACAGAGTTCGCTGCTGCTGTTATCCTCTTGGTCCTTCGAGAGATAGATCTCGCAGGTATACCCAGAAACCTTGTCGCTCTTGCCGGTTTTGGTCACCGTCGTGCCTTCAAACATCTTCTTGGCATCAACGGATTTCACATCAGGCCATGGCATGACGATCACCGTCCGCTTCTTGGCATCCACAATCAGCCCTTCTTTCTTGGCGGCATCCCAGACCATATAGTCTCCGTCACTATGGTCTTCACGCATCTTGTCGCCCTTGAAATAGGTCTTCTTCAATGTGGCCTCACCGTCGGAGGTTTCTTTCATCGTGACCACGCCTTCAAACGAACCGGCGAACGCCTGAACCGACAGCCCGAGACAAAGAACGCTCGCGAACACACCTTGGGTCAGCTTCATCGACCTACTCCTTTCCGTTTGTTTCAGGTTCAGCTGCTTCTGACGAAATTCTTCGCTCCCTGCAACCAGTGCGACGGTCACCGTCCTACACGATCGTGAGCGTGGAAAAATCGACGCCCTCAGGCCCTGGTGGCGTTGTCAGCTTCAAACCTTCAATCGCCTCAACGACACGCTCCGCCACCACCAGATTGCGGTACCACTTCCGGTTCGCCGGCACAATGTACCAGGGCGCATGTTTCGTACTGGTCGCCGAGATCACATCTTCGAAGGCCTGCATGTATCCGTCCCACAACTTCCGTTCCTCCAAGTCGCCGGAATTCCATTTCCAGCGCTTTTCCGGATCGGCGATGCGGGCTTCGAGTCGTTCCTTCTGTTCGGCTTTCGAAATATGGAGAAAGAATTTCAGGATCACCGTGCCGTTTTCGTACAGCAGCTCTTCGAACTCCTTGATCTGATCGAAGCGCCGCTTGACGATGGCATCCGACACCCACCCGTGCACCCGCGTGATGAGCACGTCTTCGTAATGGGATCGGTTGAAGATACCGATGTGCCCGTTCGGCGGTGCTTCACGATGGACCCGCCAGAGAAAGTCGTGCGCCAGTTCGTCTTTGGACGGCGCCTTAAAGGCCACGACGTTGCATCCCTGGGGATTCACGCCGGACATCACATTCCGAATCGTCCCGTCTTTGCCGCTTGTATCCATGCCTTGCAGCACGATGAGCAAGGATCGTGTGGCATTGGCATAGAGACGCTCCTGCAATCCCGCAAGCCGGGCGATAAGTTTTGCCGTATCCGCTTTGGCCTTGTCCTTACCCTGATCCGTCTTCTTGTAATCACCGGTCTCGTCCGGATCATGTGCCTTCAGCTTGAACTTTCCAACTGATGTTACTTCGTACTGTTTCATTCCGGCGCCCTTTCCATGACATGGTCAGGATGGACAAACGAAGCTCCGCCATCATCTTCGCACCACTACCATACGCCGACCGATTCAAAGATGGAACGGGGGGGGACGAGGGCCATCGCGAAGGGAAAACACGTTTCAACTCTGAAACGCCCGTGCAACTCCGCTCACGAAGGGTTACGACAGGGGAAGCCGCCCTATATACAATCTCTACATGAAAGATTTTCCATGCCCTTGTGGTTGACCTCCTGCTCTCGACGACCTATCTACTTCGTATGACGCTTGCGAGGTTTATCCTTCATTACAGAAAGGGCTCATGATGATCAAAGAAGTGACCGGTGACATCCTCCTCTCAAAAGCTGGCGCGATCGCTCATGGCATTGCTCCCAACGACGACTTTAAGCAAGGACTCGCGTTGGCCCTCCGGGAACAATGGCCCGCCATGTACAAAGATTTTCGCCACTATTGCCAGACCTACAATCCCAAGCCTGGAAGCCTGTGGAGTTGGAAAGGCCCGGGTTCGCCCGTCATCGTCAACCTGTTTACGCAAGAGTCGCCGGACGGCCATCAGAGTAGGCCCGGGAAAGCGACGGTGCCCAATATCAATCACGTGCTGCACGCGTTGAAGAAAGAAGTCCAGGAACAGAAAGTGACGAGCCTGGCCTTGCCGCGATTGGCCACCGGTGTCGGAGGACTCACATGGGAAGAAGTGCAGCCGTTAATCCAGGCCACCCTGAAGGATGCCGGGATTCCGGTCTATGTGTATACGACGTATAAGAAAGGCGTGGCAGCAGGCGAGTAAGGAAGAAGGGCCCCCGTTTCGTGATCAGAAGGTGTCTGAACTGCCCTACGGCAGTTTGGGCACCTCCTGCGCACAGCGAAACCCGACATTGGGATCTTGCTCTGTCGGATCGCCTTTCGTCCGAAACGAGGAACGCAGCCGGTAGGGGTTATTGATATAGGATCCCCCACGCTGAACCTTCGCCGTCCCTTCGCTCGGCCCCCGAGGATTGATAGCCGGGTTCTTGGCAAAGTTGGTATAGAAATCCTCCGCGTACCAATCCATCACCCATTCATAGAGATTGCCGGCCAGGTCGTGGGCGCCGTACGCGCTCTTCCCTTTGTCACGATTGCCGATGGGAGAGACTGTCTCGCCACCGCCTTCTTTCAAGCCAAACACCGCATGGGCCGGCGTCGGAACCTCGTTTCCCCAGGGATACACGCGCCCATCCGTCCCGCGGGCCGCTTTCTCCCATTCTGCCTCCGTCGGCAACCGCTTGCCGGCCCAGAGACAATACCCCATCGCATCCATCCAGCTCACCCAGCGTACCGGCCGATCCGCATGAGCCACCGGCGTATCCTTATCCGAAAACCCCCACGGCGGTTCGCTCTGGATGGCCTCGACGAACTTGGCGAATCTCCCGTTCGTGACTTCAAATTTGTCGAGATAAAAGGTGTCGACATAGACGCGATGCACGGGGGACTCGTCATCGTCACCTTTGTCGCTGCCCATCGTAAACTCGCCGGCCGGCACCAGCACCATGGGAGCCCCATCCTTTCCGGTGATCTCCGCAGCTGGCTGGACCACCGGCTTGGAGGCCACACCATTGGCGGGATGCGGCCCCTTCGCCGGGGGCTTGATCTCGCTTTCCTGCGCCTTAGGTTTAGACGGCGATGGCGCAGGCTCAGGTTTTATTGGACCAGATTCCTTCCCCACGTTGTCTATCGGACCACTAGTTGCCGGCACTTTGACCGGAGGCTTCTGCTCGCCCTCTTGTAACTTGGGCTTGGATGGCGTTTGAGTGGATTCTGCTTTTCCGGGAGCCGCTTCTTTACCCGGGCTTTCCGCCGAGGCTCCAGGAGCCTGAGTCTTGACCGGAGGTTTCACCTCAGTGTCCTGCGCATGGGGTTTTGGCAGGATTGGGTTCGGTACTGACACAGGCGGAGTCGCGGGAGCCGGGATCGGAGTCGATTCTGACTTGGGAGCCACGGTCTCATCCGCCCATACAGGGGCTGCGGCACAAAACAATCCCATCATCACCATAAACGTGGTAACCGTTGATCGAAAGTCCATCCACCAACCTCTCTTGGATTTCAACGACCCGGCGATGACGCGGCTCAATTGCCTAACACATCCTATCAAGGTACCGAAAAGAGGCGGGCAAATCTAGGGCATCCACCATCACCAAAAAATATTGATGGTCATATTACAGGGGGGATGCACCTGCCAACGGTCAACACAACCTCTTTCAAAGCCCCTCCGACAGGCTCGGGCAACGAGAACCAGCGATCAGATCGACATTCACTGATCTATCCGACTCGTCTTGAGGAGAATTGATTTTCAGCAACGGAGGGGATTAGGCGAAGGGGCCGGGTCGAGCAAGGTGTTGCAAATGCCGGGGACTCACTGGAGGGTTTTATCCGGCGCCTTCAATCACGATAAATCGCAAAAGGGGCGCCGGGTCGCACAAAGTGCGGTTTGGTGGAGGCGAGGGGAGTTGAACCCCTGTCCGAAGACCTTCAGCACAACGGATCTACATGTTTAGCCGATCGTTTTAGTTTCGCAGCCACCCACGCCCACCGGCTGGCTTAGACTGGCCACTAGCCCAGTATTGTCTCGTCCTCAGCCGCTGAGCACCAGCTTTGGACCAGCCCGCTGTATCGCGCCCCGACCACCCCCGCGGGCCTCAGGTGGAGGAACGTCGCAGTTAATTAAGCTGCGAGTGCCAGTTCTTGATTGGCAGTTACATTTTCCCGGAGGATTTACGAGACCCCGAGAGCTCGACATGCACCGCTGACTTTAGTATCCCCGTCGAAACCGGTCGCCCCCTTTCATTCGTAGCGTGAACCGTTAGACCTAACACGTGAGAGGCACCCATCGCCGGAAGGATTCGTCAGTCCTCCTCCTTCCTTTCACGTCTCGCGTCATAGATGCTCATCATACCGCACAGGTCAAGGGGATACCAGGACCGCGTGAAATGACTCCGGCCTTCCTCTCCACGATGATTACCATAGCTCCGCGATGCAGAAGGGTTTATGCTGACGAGTGAATGGAAACACACTCGCCAGGTTACGACGTCAAGACCACCGGCTACCGCGTGGGAACAGTCACTTTTCAGATTCGGACCCTGCTGGATCAGCGGCAGTTCTCAGACCCTGACGGCTCGGCGGAACGGGCGGGTATTTCCGCAACCTCCTGGCCGAACTTCGGCACGGTGTGGCCGGCCGGGCTGGCGCTGGCAGAAGAGATGAGCCGGTTCCCCGTCGAAGGCAAGAGCATCCTGGAAGTCGGGTGCGGCATCGGCCTTCCGAGTCTTGTCCTGCAGCAACGCGGCGCCACCATCACCGCGACCGACTATCATCCGCTGGCGGAAGAGTTCTTACGGCACAACACCGACCTGAATGCACTCGCACCGATCCCTTTTTTCAAAGCGACGTGGATGGAGCCACATCTCGATTGCGGTCGATTCGATCTGATTATCGGCAGCGACCTGCTCTACGAGCAGGACCATCCCGCCTTACTCGCCGGCTTCCTCGCAGCCCATGCCAACCCGGCCTGCCAAATTCTCCTGGTCGATCCAGGCCGCAGCCAGTGCAGCCAGTTCAGCAGCCTCATGGCCTCTCAAGGCTATGCGCGCACCGAGTCGCGTCTCCGTCTACCGGAGAGAAACACGCCATTCTTCCCGGGACGCCTCTTCAGCTTCGTCCGCGCCCACGCATAGTCGATAGTAACTCTTCCGGTTCGTGGCGAAATCGCAAAACCGCGTCGCGAGACCGACGCGCGGAGGCGCGAGGGAACGAGGCATACTCATAGTACGTTGAGAGACTGAGCGACGAGCCCGTCGGCCTGGTCATTTCAGCTATGACCAGGCTTGTCGTGGCAGCGGATCTTCGATTTCGGCCGAACCGCTAAGCGCTCTTGAATCGCGTCACCTTGGCAAAAACGATCGCGGCCAAGGGCAGGGCTAATCCTAAGAGCAATTGCACAATGAGCAGTGAACCGAGATGGCTATAGTCGGCGGGCGTTTGAATGGCGCCCGTTGCTTGGTCGCGCACCTCTCGCGTGACTACGTAGACATCGTTCAAATATTTGGTCCCGAGCTGGCTCAACGACAGCGCCAGATTCGTGAACGAAGCCATCACGGCAAAGAAAGTGGCTTTCAGGTTCGCCGGCGCCGAGTTCGCAATCCACGCCAGCATCGGAATCATGGAAATCTGCCCGAGCGGCGATTCCAACGCCGTATCGATCAAGGCGATAAAGCGGGCATCGACAAATCCGCCCGTCATCCGTGCGGTCCATTCATGCAAACCGTAGTACATGCTCACAACCGGCAGCGTCAGCACCGTCCCGATCACCGTCAGAAAACCCACCACATAAGCGATGGATCGCTCGGCCATGAAGCGCCGGAACACGAACATGCCGGCGAGCGTCAACGTGCTCCCGATCAGTGAAAGGATCGATAGAAACTGCTGATCGAACTTCAGGTGATCGATCATCCACCACGTCGCGCCGGGACCGGTTCCTGGAATCGCGCGGAAGATGAAGACGACCACCGCGGTCCCGACCAGCGTGAATCGCTTGTCCGGCTCCAGCTCGCGCACCAGCCTCGCCATCAAGAACAGTACGATGACCATGGAGCCGGAAAATACGATTTCCTCACTGTAGGGAAATCCGCCCAACCCGACCGTTACGGTAAATAGTGCGAAGACCAGGCTCCCCCCGAGAATCCACCAATTGGGCCTCGTCGCCTCACTGCCGTCCCCCCGGACATTCACCATCTCCTTAACCTGCGCACGGGTGAACCCCTGCTGAATCAGCGCGGCCTTATGCCGTCGCTGCAGTATCCAGGCAACGCCCACGCCCAGCACTGACACGAAGGGAATCGCCAACGCCATCAGATACACCTGCTTGTACAGCCGAACCAGCTCCGCCTGCGGCAACCCCTCGGTGCCGCTGAATACATAGACGTTGATCATCGCCACCAGAATGCCGCCGCCCACAATGGCCACCCGCCCGAGCGTCTGCATCGTCGTATGCATGAGCTTGCGCGTCGGTTCGTCAAACAGCTGGCCCTTCTCATCGACACGCGGCACCGCCTCGACGGTCATCGCGTCGGCGACCGCATCCTGAATCACGTAGCCCACCGGCGCGAGCAACGTGCTCAGGACAAACCAGACTTCCGCCGATAAGATTGCCGTCATCGCCTCACGATTGCCGATCAGCGCGGCCATAATCCCCAGACTCACCGCCAGCAAGCCCGCCCCGAGACCGACGAGCCAGCTCTTCCAGCGCCACAAGAGATCCACTGTATGCCCGATGGGCATCTTGAGCGCCCAGGGAATGCCGGCCCAGAATCCGAGTGCCGCCAGGAACGAGGCCGAGAGGCCCAGATAATCTTTCACGAAGAACGTGCCGACGATTCCGGTCAGACCGGAGATCCCGTACGCCATATAGACCATGAGCGGCGGAAGATATGACAGCCGCATCTCACGGCCCAGGGAAAGAATGTTGCGATCAATCCACTCGTAAAAGCCGGTCAATTTCATGAGCTCCTTCACAGTACCGTCGTCTCCTGTTTCGCCCGATCGGCTGCGCGCCACAAATACCAGGCCGCCGCTGTGCGATACGGCTTCCATCGCTCGCCATAACGCAACACCTCTTTCGGCGTCGGCATCGCGCGACGGCGATAGGCTATGCGAAACCCGTTACGCACACCAAAGTCATCAACCGGCAAGACATCCGGCCGCCCCAGCTGGAAGATCAGCAGCATCTCGACCGTCCAGCGACCGATCCCTCGCACCTCGACAAGCCGTTCGACAATCGCGTCATCGTCGAGCGTCTTGATCTCACGACCGGTCGGGACCGTCCCATCGAGTGTCTTGGCTGCTAGATCGCGCAGAGCCAGAACCTTTGCGCCTGAAAAGCCCGCACCGCGAATGGCATCGGCCTCGGCCGTGAGGAGTTCGTCGGGACGGGGAAACCGTCGGCCGGGAAAGAGCGCGATGAACCGCTTCAGAATGCTTTCGG
>JACOEJ010000054.1:0-6383 GCA_024998645.1 Nitrospira sp. | reverse complement strand
ACGTACTCACTGCTGTACGTTGAGCCTCTGAGCGATGCGAGAACGCTGCTGGCGGCCTGTTTCAGCATCCTGCTAGTGCGGCGCGATCGCATCCGCCTCGATCTCGACTAACATGTCCGGATCGATCAACCGCTTCACTTCCACCATTGTCGTCGCGGGCCGGATATTCCCGAAGACTTCTCCGTGCGCCCGGCCGACTTCCTGCCATTGATCGATGTTGGCCATGTAAATTCTGGTCCGCACCACATCGGCCAGCGAAACCCCGGCTTGCCGCAACGCCGCCTCGATGGTCTTGAACGTCTGAATCGTCTGCGCATAGGGATCGCCCTTGCCGACCAGGCCGCCGGGCGTCATCGCCGTCGTCCCCGACACCTGCACATGGTCACCGACACGCACGGCGCGTGAATACCCGATCGTGGCTTCCCAGGGACCGCCGGTGGAAACATTCTGCCGTGCCATGCTCACTCCTTTGTTTGATTGTCGTTAGGTCAGGGGAATGCGGTTCTTGTTCTGTGCGAGCCACGCCTCAAATGTCAGAAGGGCGGGATTGAGGTTGCGCGCGATGGATGGGTTTCGCGGACCACAGAACGCCTCGTTAAAATCGTGCTTGAACTGAAACATATTACCCAGATCATCGGCGCCGGGAAACCCGAACCCCCGATACTGCTCGGGCGTCACGGCGTTATACCGCACCGGCTGACCAAAGGCCTTGGTCATGGCGGCCGCCATCTCGCCACCGGTCAAGTGTTCGCCGGCAATCGCCACGGTCTTACCGATATACTCACGGCCCTTCTTGAAAATCCCGAACGCGCACTTGCCGATATCTTCTGCCGCAATACAAGGCAGCTTTTTATCGCCCATTGGAAGCGTAAAGACCAGCGCGCCATCCGGTCCTTTTTTCGGACCCATCCCGAACGAAATCAAATTGTCCCAATAGAACGACGTGAGGAGAAACGTGGTCGGCACGCCGAGCTTCGTAAACTCTTGATCGGCTTCCCCCTTCGCATCGAAATGCGGGACCTTATATTTTCCCATCAGCGTGGGCATACGGTTGTCCGTCAGCGGCACCCACTTGCGTGTGTCCTCCAGCGTCGACCAGACGGCATGTTGCACACCCGCCTTTTTGGCCGCAGCCGCCTGCGCCTTCACCTGGGCATACTCTTTTTCCGGCGAGAAATGCTCCCAGAAATTCGTCAGGCAAAACACGCCATAGGCTCCGGCAAAGGCGCGCGCCAGGCTGTCCGCATCGTCGAGATTCGCCGCTACCACTTCGGCCCCGAGTTTCGCCAACGCCCTGGCCTTCTCAGAATTCACATCGCGCGTGATGGCGCGGACGACGAATCCGCTGCCGGGGTCATTCACGATCGCCCGCACGAGCCCGCCGCCCTGCGCACCGGTCGCACCAACCACCGCGATGATTTTTTTATCCGCCATACTATGCCTCCTTCTGTCACATGACGATGCCGCCGCCGGCCTGTATCGTTTGCCCCGTCACCCACCGGGCCTGCTCACTGACGAGAAACGCGACGACCTCGGCGATGTCTTCAGGCCGGCCCAATCGCTTGAACGGCGACAGCTGTATCCCCATCTGCCGATAGGGCTCGGTCAAAATGCCCGTGTCGGTGAAACCAGGCGCCACCGTATTCACGGTGATCCCGCGCGGCGCCAGCTCCTGCGCAATTCCCTGCGTGAATTGTTCGAGCGCGCCCCGGCTTCCGAGATAAGCTGTGGCTCCGTAGTAGTGCAGCTTCGTCCCGGCACTGGAAATATTCACGATGCGCCCCTGATCGCGCATCACCTTCGCCGCTTCCTGCATCGCAAAGTAAGGGCCCTTCGCATGCAAGGCCATCTGCGCATCGAAGTCATCTTCCGATGTATCAAGCAGGGATTTCGGCACGAACTTCCCGGCATTGTTGACGAGGATATCCACCCGGCTGAACTGTGCCGCTGTGTCCACAACCAACCGTCGCGCGTCGGCCACCACACTTATGTCGGCTTGTACCGCGACCGCTTTCCCGCCTTTGCCCTGAATGGCCGCGACCACCGCGCGAACCTTGCTCTCGCTCCGGAGATAATTGACCACGACAATGGCCCCCTCCGTCGCAAGCCGCTCTGCGATCGCTTGACCGATTCCGCTCGACGCGCCGGTGACGATCGCCACCTTTCCATTCAGGGAGGTCATCGACTCGCTCTCTCACCCCAACGGGGACGGAAGGGAATGGCCCCACTGTCCTGAAAAGGCAATCTCAGCCAGCGGCTTCCGTTCTCTCGGTTTCAATTCGCGCTGTTGCAGATAGTCAGGCAGCACACCCAGCTCACCGGGGTAGCCCACGGCAATCATGGCGACCGGCTCGTAACCGGACGGAATCTTGAGATCAGCCCGCGCCCTCTCGATATCGAAACCTGCCATGGGATGCGCGACGAGCCCGAGCGCGCTCACTTGCAACAGGAGATTCTCCGTCGCCAGCCCGACATCGTGGAAGGCATGGCGATTCGGTCGTCCATCCTCCTCAAAATCCATGCGCGCCACAGATAGAATCAGCACCGGAGCGCGATACGCCCACTTGCGATTGCCTTCCAACAGACAGGCCAGAAGCCGGTCATAGTCCGCTGGTTCGTGCTTAGTCGCCACGACGAAGCGCCAGGGCTGCTCATTGCTGGACGACGGCGCCCAGCGGGCCGCGTCAAGGAGCGTGAGCAGCGTGTCCGGCCCCACCGGCTGCTCTGAAAACGCGCGCGGACTCCAGCGCCGTTTCAGAAGGTCATGGAGGGGAAATTGCGTTTCGGCCGGTTTATCCATCACGCTATCCCTTGCGGGGTTCGGTCTTGCGGTCCATCTCGGGTGACCATCCGCCGCCCAACGCTTTATACAATTGAACGACGGACACGACGTGCAACCGGCGCGTTCCGGTCAAGGACAGCTCGGCTTCGAACAGATTTCTCCGGGCCACCAGCACATCGAGATAATTGGCCAGGCCGCCTTTATAGCGCAGCTCCGCCAGCTTCAGCGCCGATTGGAGCGCCGCGACTTGCTGCATCTGGGCTTCACTCTGCACCCGCGTGGTACGCACCGCGACGAGGGAATCCTCTACTTCACGAAACGCCGTGAGGATCGTTTTCTCATACTGGGCCAACGCTTGCTTCGCCTGCGCCTCGATCGCTTCCTGCTGAAACCCGAGCACCGGCCCACTCAATAACGGCGCCGCAAACCCCATCCCTCCGACCCCGAAGGAGGCCGGATCGGTAAACAATTTCGAGAGTTGGGGACTCGCGGCGCCGAGCAGCCCCGTCAGAGAGATCTTCGGAAATCGTTCGGCCTTTGCCGCACCGATACGGGCGGTCGCCGCCGCCAGTTGCTGTTCCGCTTCGAGCAGATCCGGTCGCCGTTGCAACAGATCGGAGGGGAGCCCGGCAGGAACCGCCGGCGGCACCATCTGGTCGTTCAGTAACCGACCGCGTGGAATGGCAAACGGCTTCCGGCCGAGCAGCACACTCAATTGATTTTCCGCCTGCACCATCTGCCGCTCGAGTTCCGCCGCCCGCGCCGCCGCATTGGCCCGCTCCGCTTCAAATTGATCGGTGTCCAATCGGGACGTCATCCCCTGCTTGAGCCGGGCCTGGGCGATGCGCACCGATTCTTCCCAGGAATGCAAGGTCCGCTTCGCGGTGTCGAGTTGATCGTCGAACTGCAACAGATTGAAATAGCTTTCGGCCACGCCACTCACCAGTTGCATGACCACCGCGCGCCGGTTTTGTTCTTTCGAGAGCAGATCCGCGCGGGCCGCTTCATTCGATCGCCGGATGCGCCCCCAGATATCCATCTCCCAGGAGAGATTGCCTTGAAGATAGTAGTTGAAGGGGTTGGCGAACCCGGGAACCAGAAAGACGGTTTTACGGCCGAGGTTCGGCGCATTGCCTGATCCGGTGATTCCCGGCAGCCAATCAGACCTGGCGATCAGCGCCCGGGCCTGAAACTCTTCGACGGCGGCTGCAGCTTTTTGTAGATCCTTATTTTCGGCCAGCGCCATCTTGATCAGCGCCTGCAGCTGGTCGTCTTTCAACAGCTCCCACCAGGGCAGGTTCGCCAGCGACGGCGCATCGGCCGGAGTCTCCGCCATGCGAAAGGTATCGCCCGCATCCGTCTTGGGCCGCTCATAATCCGGCCCCACCGCGCAGGAGGCAAACAACAACGAGAGTCCGAGAGCCAATGGCTTACGCATGATGGGACTCATCCTCCGATAAAGGCAGCCTAGGGGGTTCCTCAATGATGGCTTCTCCGGACGCCCGTCGCTGGGTCAACCGGCGGGTCACCACGTAAAAGAGCGGCACGAAGAAGATCGCCAGGAATGTCGCTGCGAGCATGCCGCCCATGACGCCCGTTCCGATCGACTGACGGCTCGATGCACCGGCCCCACGCGCGATAACCAACGGAACCATCCCGAAGATGAACGCCATCGAGGTCATGATGATGGGACGGAACCTGAGCTTCGCCGCTTCCATTGCCGCCTCGAGCAACGGGCGGCCCGCTTCATAGCGCGTGTTGGCGAACTCGACGATCAGAATCGCGTTCTTCGCCGAGAGACCGATCAGCGTCACCAACCCGATCTGGAAATAGATGTCGTTTTCAAACCCCCGCAGGAAGACGGCGGTAAGAGCCCCGAAAATCGCGAAGGGCACGGCCAGAATCACGGCGAAGGGGACGACCCAGCTTTCGAACTGGGCGGCCAAGACCAGGAACACCATCAAGAGCCCGACGGCAAAGACGATACCGGACTGGCCGCCGACACGGCGCTCCTGAAATGAAATATTGCTGTAGTCGATCGAATATCCCTGCGGCACCAGGATCTCTTTGCCGACCCGATCCAGCGCTTCGAGGGCCTGTCCCGAGCTGAAACCCGGAGCCGCCGCCCCCAGAACCAGCGCCGTATTGTAGCCATTGAAGTGATTCACCGGATCCGGCCCGCTCTGATACTCCGTCGTCACGACCGTATCGAGCGTGATCATGTTCGTGCCTTGAGGCGTTTGCGCGCGCACGTAGATCTTCGCCAAATCTTGCGGGGTGGCCCGGTACTCCGCTTCCGCTTCAGTCTGCACATGATAGACGCGACCGAATTTCACGAAGTCGTTGATATAGAAATTGCCGAAGTAGGCCTGCAGCGTATCAAAGATGTCCGAGATCGGAATACCCAGGGCCTTCGCCCGTTCCCGGTTCACGTTCACATACAGTCGGGGAGAGGAGACCCTGAAATTCGTTCCGACCCGGCCGATCGCCGGCTCCTTCTGCGCCCGTTCGACGAACTGCTGGGCCACCGCGGCAAACTTCTTAAAGTCCCCGCTGCCGGGATCTTGCAGCTGCGCGGAAAATCCCCCGACCGCCCCCACGCCGCGAATAGCCGGCGCGTTGAACGCCAGGATCAACGCCTCGGGAATTTTTGCGAACTCCGCGTAGGCCGCTCCGACCAGCGCCTTCGCATGTTGCTGCGGTTCTGGACGCTCGTCCCAGAGCACCAGCGGCACAAACATCGTCGCCGCATTCGGCCCCCGCGTCCCGAAGACAAAGTTCTGGCCGGACAGCGCGTCGGTCGAGTGAACCGCCGGATTGGCCTGGAAGTAGCGTTCGATCCGTTCGAGCACCGCGTCGGTCCGCTGCTTCGACGCGCCGTCGGGCAGCTGCGCCACGACGATGAAATAGCCCTGGTCCTCTTCCGGGAGGAAGCTCTTCGGCAAGGCCTTGAAGAGACCGGTCGACACGGCCAGCAGCACACCGAAGAGCAGCATGACGAGAACCGGCCTCGCCAGGAACGAGCCGACCACACGGGAAAATCCGCGCTGCGTGCGCCCGAAGTTTCGATCGAAGAAGGCCCAGAATCCTCCGCGCGCTTCATGCTGCGGGAGGAGCACCATGGCGCACAAGGCCGGGCTCAGCGTGAGCGCCACAAATCCTGAGACGGTCACCGAGATGGCGATCGTGGCGGCAAACTGTTTATAGAGCGCGCCGGTGATTCCGCCGACAAATCCGACCGGCACGAAGACCGATACGAGCACCAGCACGATCGCAATGATCGGGGAGGTCACTTCGCTCATCGCCCGCTTGGCGGCATCCTTGGCCGATACGCGATCCTCGCGCATGTGGCGCTCGACATTTTCGACGACGACGATCGCATCGTCGACCACGATCCCGATGGCCAGGACCATCCCGAAGAGCGTGATGGTGTTGATGGAGAAGCCCAGGGCATAGAGTCCAATAAAGGTGCCGATCAGCGACACCGGCACGGCGACGGTCGGAATGATCGTGGCCCGCCAGCTCTGGAGAAACACATACACGACAAGCACCACGAGAACCATGGCCTCCGCCAGCGTCTTCACTACTTCCTTGATCGACA
>JACOEJ010000136.1 GCA_024998645.1 Nitrospira sp. | reverse complement strand
ACTCATCCAGGTTGACGCCGCTCGCCCACATGCCGAACAGGAAAATCCCGTTGCATAGTACGATCAGGACAATCGTGATGACCCGCTCATACCGCTGAACACGGGTGGAACGCAGTGCATCATTCCCCGGTTCTGCCAGGCCAACCTGCGATGGGAAATCCTGCACCATAAGGCCATACCCCGACTAGCTCCCTTGTACCACAATCTGGGAGAAGTCCGCGAATGACATGAAGAATTCATCCACATCCTTCAAGAGCGAGAGCCGATTGCTACGCACCGCTTTGTCGTCGGCATTCACCATCACCGCGGCAAAGAAAGCGTCGATGGCCGGTTTCAAACACACCAGTGATTCCAGCGCCTTGCCGTAGTCGCTCGCCTGCATGGAGGTCCCCATCCGCTCCCGTTCCTCCGATACCGCCTTATGCAGCGCGGACTCGGTGGCGTCTTGAAAGACTGCTGAGGCGACCGGCTGACGATCCCACTGCTCTTTTTCAACCAGCCGATGGGCGCGCTTGAATCCGACGATCAACGGGTCGAACTCTGCCCGAGTAGTCACCGCTTGCAACGCCTGCATCTTGGCCAGGAGGTCCCGCAGGTCGAATGACTGACGATCGGTCACACTCACGACGGCATTCACGACATCGTCCCGTAACCCATGGACGGTGCGGGCATAGTGACGGACGCGTTCGAACGCAAAGTCGACCAGCCGTTGCTGGCCATCGCCCTGAGTTGAACCGGCCTTGATTCCCGCCGCGCCCGCAATGGTGCGCGCTTCACTGATAGCACGGCCCAGGTTCAATCGGACGCCGCCTTCTAAGAGAATGCGCACGACAGCCGTTGCATGGCGGCGCAGCGCAAAGGGATCTTCCGAGCCCGTCGGCACCATACCGACATGAAAGAAGGATACGAGGCTATCCAAACGGTCGGCCAGCGACAAGACCTGCCCTTCAGTCGATTCAGGAATCGCTCCTTCCATCGACTGCGGTCGATAGTGCTGAAGGATCGCCTGGCACACCGCCGGCGCTTCCCCGTCATGCCGCGCATAATACCCGCCCATCACGCCCTGCAATTCAGGAAACTCTCCGACAATGCCGGTCAGCAGATCAGCCTTGCACAACGCGCCCGCCCGCTCACAGCTCTTCACAACGGATTCGTCCAGACCGGCCAGTCGAGCGAGCGAAGCGGCCAGCGTGGCGATACGCGCCTGCTTCTGCCCCATCGTCCCGATTTTCTGGTGAAAGGTCACTCCATCGAGCTTAGCGACCCTATCCTGTAGCGCGGTCGTCCGGTCATTGTCATAGAAGAACTTGGCATCGGCCAATCGTGCAGCCAGCACCCGTTCATTGCCTTCACGGATGAGGCCCATGTCCTTGACTCGATTGTTGGCCACCGCAATGAAATGCGCCACCAGTTTCCCGGTCGTCTTATGACGAAGCGAAAAGAAGCCCTGGTGCTCTTTCATCGAGGTGATCAGGATTTCTTCAGGGACATCAAGATACATGTCCTTGAATGACCCGATGATCGCGTAGGGCCATTCCGTCGTATACACGGCCTGATCGAGCAACGCGTCATCTTGATTGAGCACAAATCCCGTCTTTTGGCACAATGTCGAAATCTGCTCGGATATGATCGCCCGACGACGTTCAGGGTCAGGAATGACCCCGTCTTTCTCCAGCGCCTTCACATACGTCGCGCCATCCCGAACGACCACCCCTTGCTTCGCGCCCAGCACCCGATGGCCCCGCGTCCGGTTCCCCGCCTTGATTCCGGCTGCCTCGATCGGAAGGACCGCACCGCCGAAGAGCACGACCAGCCATCGCACCGGCCGGGCAAAGCGCACGCCCGCTTCGTTCCATTTCATCGCTTTCGGAAAAGACAGCTTGCCCACCAGTTGCGGCAAGAGTTCCATCAATACGATTTTGGAAGGACGCCCTTCCTCGCGCTTCACGGCAAAGAGATACTCGCCTTTCGGCGTCTGCCGAACTTGCAGGTCCTGCACGGCCACGCCTTGCCCGGCTGCAAAGCCGACTGCGGCTCTGGTCGGCTGCCCCGCCTGATCGAACGCCACCGCCTTTGACGGCCCCATGGCTTCCTTCATGACGGAAGCTTGTTGCGTGAGCAGTCCTTCGACCACAAGCGTCAGTCTTCGCGGGGTCCCAAGTGTGCGGACAGCCTGAAACGTGAGTCGCTGTTCCGCGAGCAACTGCTCAGCGGACTCTTTCAAGCGAGCCAGCGCGGGACTGATAAATTGATAGGGCAGCTCTTCAACCCCGATCTCCAGCAACAACTCTGCGGTCGCCGGAGCAGATCGCCCGCCGCTCTTCTTCGTAGATACCGTGGCACGAGATGGCTTCTGAGGTTTCGGCATAGACAATTTCTTAGACGGTTAAGACCGCTTGCTTGCAGCGGTCGATCGCGTGCGAGCGGGGTGTTGGGTCCCCGGATTTGTCGCACGAGCCATGAGGGGATGCCCCATGGCAGCCCGTTCTTCGATGTAACGTTCCGCGCATTGCCGGGCCAGCGCGCGAACCCGCGCAATGTAGCCGGTGCGCTCCGCCACACTGATGGCGCCACGCGCGTCGAGCAGGTTGAACACGTGTGAGGATTTGATGCAGTAGTCGTAGGCCGGCAACGTCAAGCGCTTTTCGGTCTGCGCAAGCAACCGCTTACATTCAGCCTCATGCGATTGAAACGCCTGCATCAACATCGCCACATCGCCTTCTTCAAAGTTATAGCGGGAACCCTGGACTTCGGTTTCATGATGGATATCGCCGTATTTGATCTGATCGGTCCAGGCCAGGTCATACACATTGTTGACCTGCTGCAGATACATGGCGATGCGTTCCGTGCCGTAGGTGATCTCGCCCGTAATGGGCGCCAGCTCAATCCCGCCGATTTCCTGGAAATAGGTGAACTGGGTAATCTCCATTCCATCAAGCCGGACTTCCCATCCCAAACCCCAGGCTCCGAGCGTCGGGGACTCCCAATCATCTTGGATAAATCGGATGTCGTGCTGTTTGGGATTGATCCCCAACTGGGCAAGGCTTTCGAGATAGAGCTCCTGGATATTGTCGGGGGCCGGCTTCAGCACCACCTGGTACTGATAGTAATGCTGCATGCGGTTCGGGTTTTCCCCGTAGCGGCCGTCCGTGGGACGTCGGCAGGGTTGCGGATAGGCGGCCCGCCAGGGTTCAGGTCCGAGGGAACGCAGGAAGGTGGCCGGATGAAAGGTTCCCGCCCCCATTTCCATGTCGTACGGCTGCTGAATGACACAGCCTCGATCCGCCCAAAACCTGCTTAACGTCAGAATGAGGTCTTGATAATTCAC
>JACOEJ010000053.1 GCA_024998645.1 Nitrospira sp. | reverse complement strand
GGGACGAGTGGAGTTTCTTCACTTGAAGCTTGGGAGACATGGCACCGGTCACTGACTGCAGAAGACGGCTGATCCAAGAAATGATTGGCATGGCCCCTCCGTGATGTTGGGGTCATTCTGCCTGCGTTGAACCAGCCGCGTATATTCCCCACTGTGGGAGGATTCCCCTCGAAAGAGGGGGATAGGATGGGACAATGAGGCTGGGCACAGACGGTCCTCAAGCCTGAGGAATTACTGCACCAAACAGCCGATAACGATGCCTGGCGATCCAGCGATAGACCCGTTCAGCCAATCCTCGAATGGATGCGAGCAGGCTATCACCCTGAGCTTTCTGTCGGCAAAACACCGTTGTCGCTGCCACCTGAACAGGCTATAGTGCGGAAATGACGCGACCCTGGGGACTGATGATCAGTTTGATCGGCTTGACCGCCGTCGGCATGGCAACCTTGTTCCTTGTGGGACAGCCGGGCCAAGCTGAGCCAAGCCGTTTCCTCGTGGGGTTTCTCATCGGCATACCGCTGTTCATGCTGGTCGCAGTGCGATTGGGGTATCGATGGGCAACAATGGCCGCTGTGATCTACGGAACCGTGGGGCTGGCGCTGGACCTATCGACGATGGTGCAACTGATCACGAAAGACCAGCCGACCGTGGCCATGCTGACGGCCAATGGCTTCAGCGGGCTCTTGAACTTTCTCGTGATTGCGTTCGGCGGGCGCGCGTTTCTGGACGTGCCCCAGGCGCCACCGCCTCCAGGATCCCGTCCTCCCAATCCTCCGTACCCGGCTTCATCCGCAACACCTTAGTCTTCGAAAATCCGGCCTCCTTCAGCCAGATGCTCGTCTCCTTCGCCGAATAGGTATTGCCCTCTTCCGTGAAGAGCAGCATCGAGACGGCAAAGAGGCTCGCTTCGGCTGGATTCAGACCTTCGCGATCATGCAGAAACGCATCCTGAATCAGCAGACGCCCGCCGGGATTCAACGCGGCAAGCGCGCGCCGAAAAATGGCGCGATTCGTGGCGGGTGAATAGATATGCAATACATTCGAATACCAGATGACATCGTAGGTGCCGGGAATCGCTTCCTTCGTGAAATCGACCGGCACATAGCTGAGCCGGGACTCGGCCTTATGCGTCGCGGCAATTTCCCTGGCCACCTCAAGGGCAGCCGGTCGGTCGCCGACCGCTGCCCGCAAACGTGGATGTTTAGACAGGAATGCCATGGCGTAGGTGCCGGGTCCGCCACCCAGATCGAGCAACGTCGTCGCCCCGCGCAAATCAACTTGTGCGGCAATCTTCGGCGCCGTTTCCAGCGTCCGATAGTGCATGGCCCAGGTGAATCGTTGGCGATAACCCGGCTCTTCCGGCTCATCCTGATCCAGCGGACGACCTGATCGCACGGACTCGCCCAGACGGGCCCAATCCTGCCAATGGCTCGTCATGAGATCGAGATAATCTTTGCGATAGGCCGCATCTCGGGCATTCAACGCCGTCGCCGCCAATCGACTATTTCGGTAGACCGGGCCCGTTTTCATGAGCAGACCGGACATGGCGAGATTGCGGCAGAGGATCGAGAGTCCTCGCTCACTCATGGATACGGCCTTCGCTAACTGAGGGATCGTCCAGCGGCGCGTGCCGATCTTCGTAAAAAGATCCAGCTCCAGCGCCGTGAGGAGAATGCGCGGCAACCGATACGCCGACACCGCGTCGCGAAACTCATCGAAGCTGGTGATGCGCGGCTTCACGCGGCCCCGCCGATTTGTCGCAGACACCAGCGCATGAGATCCTGCACTTTGGGCGGATTCGTGACATCGACCGGGCGCGCAAACGTCGCCGCGACAAACTCTTCGTTCATCTCGGTCTCTTCCGAAAATCCAGACTGCAACAGCAGCGCGCGGTATTTCCCGACTGCCGGTTGAATAAAATACTTTGCCTGCTTCGCCACTTCGTCCGTGCCGAGATCTTCCGGGGTTCCGTCCGACATCAACGCCATGACATCGTCCATCGCGATCCCGTACTGACACAGCACGGTCCCCTCCGGCTTGACCTCGAGCAACCAGCCCTCGGACCCGAGGTCCATGGCCAGGGCTCCGCCCGGTTCCAATTCATAGAGCTGTGGGAAGGCCTGCATCAGCGCCCTACGCAGCTGCGACCAGGCGGAAACACTCGGATCACTCATGCATGCGACTCACGATAGGGAGGAGTGGGATCGGTCTCCGCCAGACGGGCGCGGAGCCGTGCGAGACGATTCGTATTTTCTTCCAGCTTGGGCAGCTGATATTTGCGGTCCATATGCACGACAAGCTCGAGAAGATCAGCCGCCTCTTGCAACCGGCCTTGATCTTCATAACACTGTGCCAGCACAAACCGCGCCCCGCCGGCCCGCAGCTCGTCACGCGATCGTTCGGCAATGGACTGGCTGGTCTGGCAACAGGCAATCGCATCGTCGTAGCGCTTCTGAAGCAGGAACGTCCGGCCGATCATCCGCCAGGCATCGGCCACGCCGCCTTGATTGCCCAGCCGCCGCATCAGCACCAGCGAGTGTTCGTAGTATTGAATCGCCTGATCGAATTGTCCGTTCTCCCGCGCGACCAGACCGAGGTCTGAGAGCAGCACCGCCTTGGCCGCTTCGTCATGCGTCTTCGTCAGAAGATCCAGCGATTCGAGATAGTAGGCGCGGGCACGATCCCATTCGCCGGCGTCGGCGCGCAGGTTCCCCAGATTCCCGAGCGTCGTCCCGATCCCCTTCTCGTCGCCGAGAATCTTTTGCAGCTCCAACACTTCCTGATAGTACGTCTGCGCCGAGTCCCGCCGGCCGCTGACGGCGCAGATATTCCCGAGATTCCCGAGCGTCGCGGCCATCGCCCGCTGATCCCCGGTCATCCGGTCACATTCCAGCGCCTTGGCGTAACAGGTATAGGCCTCCGTATAGAGGCCGCGCGCAAAATGCTCGTTCCCCTGGCGATTCAATTCTTCGGACAGTCCGTTTCGTAATGGCATTGATAATCCCGCTACTGCAGCGCCTGCTCTAGAACGGGCTTCGCCCCGGTCATGATCGAGACGCCATCCCCGACTAATACCGAATCGAACTCATACTTCAATAAGCGCCGCAATCCATCTTTGGCCTTCTCACGATCGGCATACTTTTCGGCCGGCAGCATGGAGAGCGCGCCGGCCGGCTTCCCGATCAAGGCATCGCCGAGAATCAAGACGCCCTTCCGCTGCTGGATGAAGAGAGCGGACTCTCCGGGAGACTTCTGATCTTTGAGCTGGATCACCCAGATCCCCCCGACCAGCAATTCTCCGTCTTTGAACGTCTTGGTCGGCGTGAGCGCCATCTCGGGCGCGTCCACTTCCGGGACATGGAGCTGGCAGTGAAACTCGTCCTGATAGCGTTTCGCTTCACGGACATGGTCCCGATTCGTCACGATAATGTAATCGACGGGGCCGTTGCGAAGCACCACCGCGCTCGCATCGCCGGTCATCGGCGGAGGGTCCACGAGAATCTTATGCTCACCCACCGTCAGAAAGAGCCCATTGAAATCGATCTGCTTTTCCTCAGAGAACCAGGACCATTGCCAGATACCGGGAAGAATATTTTTCATAGATATGCACCGATGGCGCCTCGCCGATCACGCATGACACGACAGGCTCACAGCGTGGCCACGGCATCCTTTACGACTTTCGTGACCTTGCTGAGAATGCCGGCGTCATTGGGAAGATCCAGAATGTCGTCTTCCGACACCGTGATGAATTTGCGGTTCGGCCCTTTGGTGAGGGAGATCAAAAACATGCTGTTCGACGGAGTGACCGGAATCACGACCTGCACGGCCGCATCCACACCCTTGATGACATCCAGAAACTTCTGCTTCCCTGCTTCCATCTCATCCATCAATCATTACCCTTTTGTTCATCAGGCCCGCAAAGACATTGAATGGCGGAGCCGCCTTACATCTTCGCAGGGGCCGCCAGCAACTTCTCGACCTCTGCCGTAATCACATCTGCCGCGGCAAGATCCATATTCCCGACCCGCTGCCAGCGGATGACCCCGGCCTGATCAATCACATACACGTTGGGAATAAACTTCCCGCCGCCGTAGAGCTTGTCGGTAACTTTTCCCGGATCGAGCAGATAGGGATAGGTGACTTTTACAGGAAAGGCGGAGAGGAACTCACCGACACTCTTCTTCGAATCGCCGGAAGAATTGACGCCCACCACCGCCACTTCTTTGCCCTTCGTCAGCTCGGACACTTTCTGCAGCGTCGAGCCCTGCATCATGCAGGGGTCGCAGATATGAAACAGCCCGAGGACGATGACTTTCCCCTTATAGCTGTCCAACGACACCGTCTCGCCGGTAATCGCCGTCAACGTAAACGACGGCGCCTTTTCGCCTACTTTGAAGAATCCGGCCGCCAGCGCCAGATGCGCCGCGAAGACCGGAAAGAGTACCGCGCCGAGCACCCACAGAGATCGCTTCATGAAAGCCTCCTTCGTCATCGATCGAACAACCGAATGAACGACGAAAGCTATCCTACCATGCAGAATTTTTCAGGGGCAACGGCAGACAGCAGATCGGTCTGTCCTCGCGGCATACTCCCGCGTTGTACGGCGGTTCGATTCACCGATGGAACAGGTGCCGGATCGCAGCCGGAGGCGAGAGCCATCGTGAGAGCGTGTGGACAGGGCTCACTCCCCGGGCAAGCCAGTGCAACGACCGGCGCCAGCGGAACCAATCCGGCGGCGCCTGAATGACGGAATCGTGACTGCGACACAACGCAATCCCGTATCGCCACCGCGCATTCCAATCATCCTGAAGAGTAAACAACAGCGCCCCGACACCGTGATCGTCAAGGCCCTCCCGCTGCTGCAGAAGCAGGCTTTTCGGCATACGTTGAGCCAAACTCAAAACATCGGAATCGACTGCGATCATGTTCAGAATCTGCGGGGGGATGGGCGCATCCATGACTCGATGAGACAGCGCCAGGCCTAACAGCAGGACCCGATAGCATTTCCATTCCAGCGCAGTTGTGAGCACCCGCTTCCAATTCAGCCGTCCGGCACGGATAAGTCCGGCCACCTCTGTCACCAGGCTGAGGTGTCTCCAGGCCTGATGCGCTCCATGCATGCAGAGCACGAGCAACGCTTCCTCCGGAGCCATCCCCTTGGTCTTCCGGCCATCCAGCGAGACCGGTCTAGCCCAGCTCCACACCTCCGGCCGATCAATACGGAACATCATTCGTGCATGTCTCACCGCCCAAAGCAGCTCGATCTGACGCGACGTGTTGGCGTGTAGGTAGACGAGCGGCCGCTCGTACGCACCGGCATCGACTGTGCGATCACTCTCCCCTCCTCGCACAGAATAACCCTGTGAGACCAATACTTGATGTGCGTCTGCGAGTTGGTCCCGCCGCACAAGCGCAACCGGATCGGCTGAAGGACAGAGCGTGAGATCACCGTAGATCATGGCTGCCAGGCTCACGCCTCTGAAAGGAAGCACGAAGACTCCGGCCTCATCAAAGGCCCGGGACAGTCGAAGCAGTTCCGCCGCTCCGGCGCGATTCGCGGCCGCCGCCTCCTCCGTCCGCCGGCGAAGCGCATCCAGATCCGCCGGAGGAACAAGGTCAGGACAAAGTTCGGTAAGCGTCCTGGCGAGCAGGAACTCGACCTCATGACTCTTAGCCAACTCCAGCAGCAACGGCCAATTCAAACCGGCTTGTGCGACTTCAAGAATCCGGCGACGGATAGACTCAGGCACCGCCGCTCTGGCACACCAGATAAGGAATTGGGCCTCCCGGAAACGCACCGGGTTCACCCATCCGGCAGCCGCAGCAGAGGGTGCCGCCCCATCGACCATATATCGGAGCGAGAATCCCACCGCTAGGCCCTCCTCTCGAGCAACCGAGTCAGAGTTTGAACGGATCTTGCCAACGGACCCACATATAGGCTCCGAACAGTCTCAAACTCACGAGGCGCAGCATCGAGCAACCCGACCTGCAGAACCTCGGGACGCCCGGGATGATAGTGAGTGCCGAACAAGCCATCCCAGACCGACAGCTTGACCCCGAAATTCTTATTCCAATGGCGCGGATCGACACTGTGATGGATCTGATGGTGAGACGGACTCATAAACAGCCGATTGAACACCGGACCATAGGAGAACCAGATATGCGAATGGCGCAAATGAGTACCCAACAGACCGAGCACAAAACCAACGATACTCACACCGAAAACCATCGTGATCTGTTGGTCACGGCCAAGAATGTTCTCATAGAAGACCGCGGAGAGCCCCACTGCCGGGGCCTGCAACATCGCGAAACCGATGAGCTCAACGGGATGGACCCGATACGCTGCCGCAGGGGTCAACACCTCGACCGAATGATGCACCCGATGAAAAGCCCACAGCACCGGCACCTTATGGAACAACACATGGGCCCAATAATTGATCAAGTCGTGCAGCAGGAGAAAACCAGTGGCCGCAATCACGATCGCGGCCGGAGAAAGAAAACCAGGTGGTTCCCATCCCAGATGCCCGACTAATACCCACGACATCACTTTTGCTCCCAGCAACCCGATCCCTGTCATGATGGGAACATAGATAAGAAACGTCAGCACGATGTCGATTGCCGCAAACCGGAAATCCAGGAGAGTCGACCGATGGCGATACAGCCGAGCAGGAAAGGCAAATTCCCGAAAGGACTTGTCCGCCAAGCGGCCCGCTCGCTTCGCGAAGGCATAAATTGCCCAGGCGATGGCCAGGCTGGAAAGGAGGTACGGCCAGGCCAATCCATTTGAGAAATTAATGAAGGCCCGAGGAATCTGCCCGATGGCTGCCTGAAAACTCGACCAGGACAGGAAAGACGCAAAGAGGTACTCTCCAACCCGTTCGACAAACCAGATGAACGTCTCAATCATGATAGGCACCAACTTCCACACCTGCGACGGAGAGACCGCTGACTCGATCCCAGTTGCTCATCCGTCCACCTCTCATCCTCTCCACACTCAAACATCGCTCAGCCGAGATGGGTTGGCCGGCTTGATTCAACTGGCCAACCCAAGGCACAAGTCAGCGCGCTTACACGCCGTCTCCCGGCTTGTCGCTCGTCTTCTCCCGATACTTCACCCCTGTCACATCGCGCAGCAATTCATGCGCGATCAACACCGGCTCCGTATAGGATTCTTTCTGTTGTTGCTCCATGCTTCTTCACCTCCTTTCGCTGGTTAAAGTCCCTCAGAACGCACGGCATCCTGAGAGCGAGTGAGCGGGCCGGATGTGAGGCTTCCCCGAATCAGCCCTCCTGCGCGTTGAAACGGCCCGACATACAGCTTCCCAACCGTCGCGAAATCGTCCTTGTTACTGCCGACAAGCCCGAATCGGAGGCTCTCGTGGCGATCAGGCAGGCACAGAGTCCCAAATAGCCAATCCCATAACGCGAACTTCACACCGAAATTCTTGTCGTGATGCCGCGGATCGAGACTGTGATGCGTTTGGTGGACAAGGGGAGTCACCAGAATGCGATCCAACAGGGGACCATAGGAAATCGGAAGATGCGAATGCTGCAGGTGAGGCCCGGAAAATCCATATATGAATCCCACAAGACTGATGCCTGAGATCATCGTGATGGCCACATCCTGCGCCGGGACATTCTCATAGAAGACAAAGGCCAATCCGATGACCGGAGCACGCAATATCGCCGAGACAAAAAACTCCAAGGGGTGCGCACGGTACGCCGAAACGGGAGTCAACACGTCAGCCGAATGGTGCACCTGATGAAACGACCACAATAAAGGGACTTTGTGGAGCAGCAGATGAGCACAATAATTCATGAAGTCATGCAGTAGATAGAACCCAAGCGCCGCGGCAAAGAGACCGGGTGCCGGCAATGTGACCAGAGGGTTCCACGCCAGATAGCCGATCAAGAATGCCTTAGCCATCCTCCCTGCGAGGACGCTGATGCCGGCCAACATAGGGAAAATGAGCAGCACATTGAGCAGAGCGCTCACGAGATAGAATCGGTAGTCCAGCTTTGCAGACGGGTGACCGTACACACCACGAGGAAACAGAAACGCGCTGAAGGATGGCGCAGACGGCACGTGGCTCTTCCTGGACAAACGATACGCCACCCCTGCAATCGTCACACTGGCAAGCAGATAGGGCCAGGCCAGGCCGCTCGTGAGCCTGGTGAAAGTCCCGAGAACCTCTCCAATCGCGGCCGTGAAATTGTCCCAGGAAGAAACGGCAGACAGAGAATATTCTGCCACACGCGCCAGAAACCATCGTACTGCGTCAATCACCATAACCCTCTACGTGTTCTCGCTCCACCGGACAACTCCACCTCTCTGTGCTATCTGTGGGTTGGCCGGCCGAAGCCGGCCAACCCACAAACACGGCTACGGCAGCATTAGCCAAACGACTCGTTGCCGGATTTCTCTCCCACGGCCTTGTCGCTGGTCTTCACACCGGACGTTCCGCCGGTGATGTCGCGCAGCATTTCGTGCGCCATCAATACGGGTTCGGTGTAGGACTCCTTCTTCTGTTGTTCCATTCTTCTTCACCCCCTTTCGCTTGTTAAAGTCCCTCATGACCATGTGCGTCACGAGAGCGTATCCACATCTCTCTTGCGCAGCCCAATCACCGGAGACTCACCGATAACCTCCGGCGCTGCTGATTACGCCGCGGATCGCGCGTCAAGCAGCGGACGGATCAACTTGGGCAGCTCAAGGATATCCCGGCCGAAGTGGAGCCGATAGCAATCGACCTGCTGGACGAGCTTCGACAACGCCTGAAACTCACGGCGGGCCACCGTCTGGTCATAAACCAGAAGGCCCTGCGGCATCAGGGCCTCGAGCGCGCGACTCTTCGACAGCGGCTCCAGGCAGCTATGCGGCATATCAACCACGTGCGGGAACATGATCACGGCCGGAGTACAGGAGCGGCCGATGGACTCCGCATAGAGATCTTCAGACTGAAAGTGTTTCTTCTGGATTCCCTGTTTCAATAAGCCGGGGGCCGCATCGCGCAACTCAGGGAAGAACTCGATCGTCCGGTCCGTCACATCGATCTTCATGGGAAAGGCCAACAGCTCCATGTGCGTGCCAAGATCGCGAAGCAAGGGATAGTCGTCCGACAGATAGCGAAATCCCGAACGAAGGAGAGACAAGAACGACGTCGTTTTCCCCTGGCCGCTGTAGCCGGGAATCAAGACGCCCTTTCCCTCATACTCCAACGCCGTCGCATGCACGGTAAAGAGGCCGTTGCGCTTGAGCAGCTCGGCCAACGCGAAATGAAGAAAGCTCGTCCGCACGTCCGGATGCATGGCATCGGGCCGAATGAAGTAGCCCTCCACCAGATTCCGGGCGCCATCGATCACCAGCACACCCTGGTCATGAAAGTCCGCGATGAGCCGGTCCCCGTCCTGCACGATCTCGCATTGCCAAAGCGGACGCATCGCATCTCCCAGAGAAGGCCGTTCCCCTGAAAACAGCACCTTCGAGCCTGCCGACAGCTTCACCGGCACCTCGGCTCGACTGGCAACTTCGTCAAACTGAATCGTCAGCACCGGCGCTCCCTGCGCCACGTCCGTCTGAAAATGACGAAGGAATGCGAGGGCCGGCTCGACAAATGCGGGAACTGACGTCCGAAATCGTAGGTCGAGGCCATGACAATTGAAGAAATACTCGCCGGCGATGACCGCTGTATTCATTGCATCCCTCATCTGATTTACTTCCGCGCTCTCTCTCGATCGCCACAAGCTGACCGGCCTTTTCAGGCCGGCCAGCTCATAGCCGGGACCATGGACACGGTCTCAACCTAGACGTCGTCGGCAACCTTGTCGCTGGTTTTCTCCTTGTACTTCTGACCCGTCACATCGCGCAGCAATTCATGCGCGATCAACACGGGCTCTGCGTACGACTCCTTCTTCTGTTGTTCCATGCTCCTTCACCCCCTTTCTATTGTTAAAAGTCCCTCGTGACTCAGATGGGTCACGAGGGCGAACAAATCATCGGCAATCCGCTCCGGCGGAGCGTCGAACCGCCCGCACAGTGCGATGTGGATGGCCTGAATGGATTGGCTCCCGGTGCAGGTCTCCCAGATCGCCGTCCCCACTCGATTCAAGGTGTAGTAACGCCCGGTCCCCAAATGGAGCAACACCGTTTCGCCATCCAGCGTCGTTCCCTGGACATCCGGATTGGGGCGCGGCACCGCCGACATGAGGTCCTGGCGGGTATCCTGTCTGCCCCGTTCAACCTGCTGCTGCTCCCCTTCCGACAGTACAGCCCGAGCCGCTTCAGCTAGTTGTGCGGTCGTCGCGTTACCCGCCGGTGAAGCTTGTCCGGGATCGGACTCCACGGTCATATCCGGCCTCAAATCGGCAGTAATAAACGGCTGTCTCCCCATGATGACGCTCCCTTCGTTGTGACTCGACATTTCTGCACGCATTACGCCCGTCCGGCACAGAGCAGATCGGCCAAGGCATCGCCGATCCGCTGACCCGTATAGTTCTCGAAAAAGGTAAACCCCGGACTGGTATTGACTTCGAAACAGTAGTAGGCCCCATCCGGTGTCCGACGAAGATCGATCCCGCTCAGGCTCAATCCCAGTCCCTTGGCGAGATTGAGACAGCGGGTCTGGACGCTCTCCTCCAATTCGACCGCCCGCATCGTGCGCTGCTTGTCTTCGCGCTCGGCATAACGGTAATCCGCCCCGTCGGACAGCACCTCCGTCGCGAACAGACGATCTCCGACCGTGTGGATACGTAAATCAGCACCGGGAATCGTTTCTTGTAGTTGCACCGGACAGGTCCGGATCTGTTCCAGGCGAGGGAAATCAGCCGGCGTGAGCGGCCTCACGATCGATCGCTCCGCGCTGATGGATTTGTAGATGACGCGCCCCTGACATTCGTCATAGAACCGGCGCGCTTCTTCCGGCACCATCGTTACCAGCGTCTTCGGAACCAGGAAGCCGTACTGCTCAATCAACCGCTGCTGATAGGGCTTCGACATGTTTGTATGCCCGGCCTGGCGCCGGTTGACGACCAGGACAGGAAGACTTTCGGCGAACTCCCACAGCGTCGTCGCCACCATTCGCTCACGAGGCGTCGAGGCTGAACGGGCGCCGACTCCACGGAGGTACACGGCATCGATGCTTGCGGCATCAATGACCCGCTGGCCGATCCGGATGCGTCCCACGACCATACCGCCGCCGGTCGCCCAGGAGACATCCCAATCCTGTCCTTCCGACTCCGGATGGACTAGCATGAGATCAGCGTTCCGGACTGCGAGTCGGGCGCACACGTTCGCAAGCACTGGATCGGCCATCGGCCCCATGAGAAGAATCATGATGCGAAAGACTCCTCAGTTCGGAAAGATGTTCGAGCAGATGCTCCACAATCTGCTGTTGGGCATCCTGCGGACAGCGCCAGAAGTTCGGCGCGCTGCTGATATCGAGGCAAGAAACCCCGTCGGAGTTGATCACGATCTGACACTCGGCAAAAGTAAGCCCCAATGCGCGCACGAGGCCAAGACACTGCGCGGCATGAGCCGAGAGCACCTCCATCGATTGCGGGACGGGATCACCGGGACGAAGCACCGTCGCAACCACTTGCTCGCCCGCCACGTAGACCGTCGCCTGCTGCCCCGGCGGAACCGTTTGGAGTGACACAGCCTGCAATTCCATCACTCGGCGGATCTGCTCGACCCCATCGTGGGAATGCAGGAACTGACCCGGCTCAACCGACCCGAGAGGCTTGAGATAGGCCGACTCGCCCCATGTCATGAATTGCTGCAGAACATCGGCCTGGCTTGACGTACAGCGGGAGGCCGGAAGGAGAAATCCATGATCCCGAGCGAGCTTCGCCAGCAGCGGGCTTCCCGAAAGGAGTGTGGGCCTGCCGCCTGGAACTGGCCGGCTGACCACGGAACAGGGCATGGCATTCAGAAAGGCCAGCCAGGTAGCGGTGGCCTCCTTCGTCACATATTCGGCATCAGAGTCCGATAGGCCATCAAGATCCAAACGGAGCGGGAAAGGGAGGCGAGCAAAAATCCCCGTCAGGTCATCGAGGGGGATTGCCTGGCCGTCGATGTGCAGAGATCCCGGAATGATCGCTTCCCCGGCCACGACCGGCCAATTGAGCAGGATCTTATCCAGAAGCCGCAAGGGTTCAACCCAGAAAACATCACCACCCGTTCGTTGGGCTTCTCGATGGACCAGCGTGGCCCAGGGATCAGTCGAATCGGCAAGAATGAGAATCACTGAGGGTGACTCCTCTCCGGCGCCTAAGTTTCTTGAATTGCTGCTTTGGAGGCAGTGAGGCGCGCCACGTCTTCGAGGAGAGTAGCCCCAGCCGGACGTTCTGCCTAGATCACTAGAAGCGGGGGAGTGCCCCTACTTAAGTCTGTACGTAGCACTACGTGTTCCTGAAGACTTGGCAGGGAGGGTGAACCGCAGGCCCTTCGATTCAACCGGCGAGACGCCTCAAAAGTGAAAGAATCGGCCGACAGTCCGCTCATGCAGACGCTACCAGACAGGCTCGACTGTTCAATTCTGGCCAGGGGAAAGGAGCGATCAGAGAGGTGATGACTACTGATAATGCTGCGCTTGCGTGATGAATAGCGAGGCATAGAGGCCCTGGCGGCTCATCAAGTCATCATGGGTGCCCTGTTCCACGATCTGGCCGCGATCCACTACGAAAATCCGGTTGGCCATCTTTACCGTGGACAACCGATGGCTGATTAAGATAGCCGTCCGTCCTTGTGCAAGTTCGTGGAATCTTTCGAACAGCTCCGCTTCCGCCTTGGCGTCCATGGCACTGGTCGGTTCATCGAGAATCAGGATCTGGGAATTGCGGAGAATGGCCCTCGCCAGCGCCACCTTCTGCCATTCCCCGATACTCAGCTCATGCCCCCCGTCGAATAACTTACCCAACAAGGACTCGTAGCCCTTCGGTAAACGCTCGATCGCCTCATGGACCCCGGCTTGCTTGGCAGCCTGCAAAATTACCGGAAGCGCGACATCCAGCGCGTTCACCCCCAACGCGATGTTATCCTTGGCTGAAAACTGAAACTTCACAAAATCCTGGAAAATCCCGCTGACCGCCCCGCGGACATCGCCGATGGCATAGTCACGAAGATCAGTCCCGTCGATCGTAATACGACCGCTCGTGGGATCGTAGAGACGACACAACAACTTCACCAACGTGGTCTTCCCCGCGCCGTTGGCCCCGACAAACGCCACGTGCTCGCCGGGCTTGATCGTAAAGGTGAAGTCGCGGACAGCCACCCGCTCTTCGTGAGGATATTGAAACGACACCTGCTCGAACGTAATCCCCTGCCCGAGCGAGGTAGGAAACGGCCGGGGCTGGACCGCTTCGGGTAATTTCGAGCGAATCGCCAGGAATTCGTTCAGCGTCGTCAGAAAGAGATTGCTCTCATACAAATTCGACGCACTCCAGCCTAGACCGTCGAGAAACCCCGATGCCCGCTGGACAGCCTGGAAGAACATGACGAGGTCACCGACCGTCAGGAGCCCTTGAAACGTTCGCACCGCCACGAAACTGTAGACCCCGAAGACTCCCGCCACTCCCAGGATCTGCGCAGCCAGCCCGGCAAACGCCCACCGGCGTTCTAAGGCGATCCGCTCCCGACGCAACACCGTTCGCGCATCGCGGAACCATTCCTGCAGCCGTGGACCGAGGTCGAACAGACGGACTTCTTTGGCGGCGGTGGCCTGGGTCAGCAGCATGTTGACGTACCAGGCCTTCCGTTCCAGCGGCGTCCGCTCGCGCTGCCATGCAAACAGCCGGTTGGACTGCTGCAGACGGACAAAGAAATACGGAATCGCCGTCAGGGCGAGGACCGGTATGACCCCCCAGTGCAACCACCAGAGAATGCCCGCCATCGCCAAAAGCGAAATGCCGTCCTGGCCAAATTGAAGCAGCGCATTGAGAATCGCGGTGGGACGATGCGGCGCTTCCTGCTGCGCCCGATGCAGTGTATCTTGGTAACGCGCGTTCTCGTAATACTCGAGATCGACCTCGACGGATTTGGCCTGCAACAGCGCATGCATATGATCCGTTACGACCTGCGCATGAATCCTGGAGATTAAGGATGCCGCGACGGTGAGCATCGCACTTACCAGTGCGGCCGCTGCCAGGCCCCCAAGAATCGTCGTGATGGGAGCCAACGAGGCATCCTGCGAGGGAGACTTGAGCCCCTCCGTCACCGCATCGATCAACAATTTCGTCAGATACAGCACGACCAGGGGAAGCAGCCCCTGGATCACCCGCACGATGATACTGCCGACCGCGAGACTCGGACTGCTCTGCCAGACAAACGAGAGGGCATACCGAAGCGTCTGAAGAAAAGGACGTATGCGGAGCAAAAGACTATTCATGGAGATAGGTTGCGTAGGTTCTCACGTCAGATAGCCGCCGTCGTCCCATTCCGGGGGTGCACAGGCGGGACCTGTTCGCAGTTGACCGCTTGATCGGGAGGGAAGGAATACGTAACGGTGAAACGCTGCCAATGCTGGCCGGGCTCGTGAAACGGGAGACGATTGAGCGTCAACCAGGCATGGCCATCAAGGCCGGCCCCGTCCTTTCTCACCCCGCAATGAAACGACACCGGGTAGCCTGATCGTGTGGCGAACCAATACAACGCCAACGACCGGGGAAAGCAATTCCCCTTCGCATTGTAGGGGAAGAGTTGGAGCCAGCGGTCTACATAGTAGACGAGGTCCTCGAACCGCGCCGGATCAGGCTTCCCGAACCGAACGCCAGGATCCAGCCGCTTCAGCACCGCCGGCAGACTCTCACCACGTAACCGGAGGCGAATCCAAGACACAACCGTAGCCACCTGCAGCAGCATCCGGTACTTTCTCACGACTCGCTTCATCGGGAGGTCAGTGTAACAAGTCGTCTGAGAAATTCCAACAATCGCCGCCTCCTCGTTCACTCGACCACTACCCATACATTCAGGACATTGATGCCACGATTGCCGTCGCACCGGACCTGTTGGATATGTCGACCAGAATTCGTAGACCTAGGAGGATGGACAGCTTGGAATGAATTGGCTCGACGGAACGATCAGCCTCCGTGCTCCACCCATCGATTGAGCGCACCCCGGATTGAAGATGGAACCAGATTCCTCACCGCTCGCTGGCACGGCCGAACGAGGTGAGATAATCGTGTGAGCCCCCTACCCTGGGAAAACCAGCTTGGCGGATTCTCCACAACTGAAGAGCCGTCCCGGCACAGCACCAGGCCGAATCGCCACCGTTCCCACCAGGTATCTTTCAACATAAAGTAGAAGGCCACGGCCTCCTCCTCACTGACGCCCTTCCGGGGATTCGCCAAGAGACTGGCCGGCATACGTTCGGACAACATCCCGACATCGGCATCGGTCGAATAGCGGGCACGGACGGATTCCGGGATCGGCGCATTCAGCACCCGATGAGCCAGCGCCAATCCAATGTGAATTAATCGTTGGCAACGCCAGGCCGTTGCGTTTGCGATGATCCGCTCCCAGTCAAGATCCGGATGTGAGCGGAGGAGTTCCGCGACATCGCAGGCCCATTTGAGTTGCTCCCAGGCATGCTTCGATCCATGCACACAGAGAAGGATCAGAAGCTCCTCCGGCGCCAACACTTGTACAGTTGAATTCCCCAGCGTCATAGGCGACCGATGTGCCCAGAACTCCGGACGATCCAGCTGAAAGGCAAAATGCTGATGCGCCATCACCCACTGGAGATCGACCCTAAACAGGCTGCGCTTTTTGATAAACACATGATAGGGCCCCTCTTCGTGCTCCGCTTCCGCAGGGTCGCTCGAAGGATCTTTCCGTTCATAACCCTGGGCCAACAGGACCGCCTGCGCGGCCCCGATCGCAGATTCGGGAATCAGGAGATCGAGATCGCTGAAATCGCGGAGCGTCAGATCGCCATAGGCGGACAGCGCCAAAGTCGCACCTTTAATCGGCACAACCGGAACGCTGCGCGCGGCAAATGCGTCACACAGGCGTCCGAGCTCTTGCGCAAGGGATCGATTCAGCAAGGCACAGGCTTGCGTCTTCTGACGCAGCTTCATCAACGTATCGCCCGGTACGAGAGAAGGACAAATTGTGGACAGATTCCGGTAGAGGAGCGGAAGCACGCCGTGATATGCGGCGAGATCCAGCATCACTCCCCAATCCAAAGGCTCCTGGACCCGCGCGCAGATATGCGAGCGCAGTTCATCGGTAACGCGCGTGCGTGCACACCAGACCAGCAACTCTGATTCAGACGACCACGGAAACTGTCGTTCCTCCTTCATTGGCCCTTCTCCAACAACGGAGTGATCAGCTTCGGCAAGTCCAGAATATCGCGACCGAAATGCAGACGGTAACAATCGACCTGCTGCACGAGTTTCGCCAGCACCTTAAATTCACGCCTGGCAACCTCTTGGTCGTACACCAGCAGGGCTTGCGGCAAGAGCGCTTCCAATGCCCGGCTCTTGGGAAGCAACTCAAGGTGGCTCTGTGGCGAATCCACGACATGAGGAAAGAGCACCAGGGCCGGCCGGCAGCGCTCCCCGACCGCCGTTGGATAGAGATCTTCGGCATAGAAGAATCGTTTGGGCACACCAGGATGGAGCACCTGCTCTGAGGCCGCTCTGAGTTCCGGGAAAAACTGCACCGTGGCGTCCGTCACATTGATCTTAATCGGGAACGGCAGCACCTCCACATGCGCCCCGGAATCCTGCAGCAACGGATGGTCGTCCGACAGATAGCGATAGCCCGACCGGAGTAAGGAGATAAACGATGTGGTTTTCCCGCGGCCGCTGTTACCGGGAATCAAGATGGCACGCCCGTTGTGTTCCAATGCTGTCGCGTGAATCGTGTAGAGACCGCGCTGCCGAAGCAATTCAATCAGCGCCAGGTGAAACAGGTATTCAATGAGATTGGAAGGCAACCGATCGGGGTTAATCAAGTAACCGTCGGCCCGACTCTGCGCGCCGTCGATCATCAACACCCCGATCCCATGAAACTCTGCGATCAGGAGCCCCTGATCTAGAATCACTTCGTAGGGCAATCCGGTGGCTCGCCGATCCCCGACGGCCTCGCCCGTACCGGACGCCAATTGCCGAGCCGATGCGGAAATTGTGAGGGGGACCTCCGCCCGATCTTTCACCTGATGAAAGCGGATAGCCAGGACGGCGTCGCCCTCAAGCGAATCCCGACGAAAATGTCGCAGCAACTCGTTCACCGGCTGTGCCAGAACCGGCACAGCCGTCTCATACCGGACCGTCGTGCCATAAAGTGAATACCAATACTCAGCCATAATCATTTCTACCATGCCCTCAGGATTCAACCGATCTATTTCTTTCCGCCTGCCGGCCAGCAGCAAGGAAACAGGCTGGCCAATCCCTGTGAACCGGCCAGCCCATTGTCAATTTCTACTACTCTTCACACGCCTGCCGGCAAATAACCTGGCCTGACGTTCCCGCCGTAATATCGCGCAACATTTCGTGCTTCACCACTTCCGGCTGAATGTACTGTTCCTTCTTTTGTTCCATTTTGGCAATCTCCCTCTCAGACCAGTGTGGTGACTGGCTGGTCCTTGAAGACCGGCCAGCCCCTCTTTCCAATCAAACTACTTGATACAGTCGTTGCACGGCGCCACGTAACCCGACTGGCCCGCCGTGATGTCGCGGAGCAACTCGTGCTTTACGACCACCGGCTTGGCATACTGCTCTTTCTTCTGTTCCATGTGTTCTTCACCTCCCTTCTTGTTGAAGTAACCCTTCCTGAATCAATTCATTGGCCAAGGCAACCAGATCGTCGAGGGCACGTGACGGCACCACGTCAAACCGGTCGCAGATGGCCGCATGAATATCTGTAATCGTGCTCTGTCCGGTACAATGCTCCCAGATCACGCTCCCTAGTCGGTTCAATGTGTAGTAGCGTCCGGTGCTCAGATCCAGCAATACCGTCTCCCCATCCATCGTCGTACCCTGCACATCCGGATTCGACTGCAAAACGGTGCAGTTCAGTTCCTTCCGGTTGATCAAAGACCCTGTCGTGCGAGGCAATGTCGTCGTAGATGCGAAGTCGGCCATGGGTTCCCCTCCTCGGTCAGTCATTACCCTGTGCCCCCTCTTGCGAGCCGCTTATCCGGCGGTGAATGTCTAAGCCGATCTCCGGCAGGCCCGAACACATCGTGTCGGCGGCTTCAAGAAAGGTAGCCTGGCATTTGGTTTCTGCCTATACCGCCAAAGGCCTGGAGATGTACCCTACCTTGGTAGGTATCAGGAACGGGACTGCGCGCAACACCCATCAAGAGCAGGAATTTCTGGTTTGTCAGGTCAGACGATCCGGAACCTCACGACTCTCGTGGGTCAAGAAGTCACTGCACGTATGGGTGTGAAGAGGAGAGGGCCAGCCCAGAGGTTTAAGTAGGAGAAGTGTGCCTAACTCTGGTCACTGTTACCCGTCAAAGCCAGACTAAACCAGCCTTGGCGACCACTAAACAGCGTTCTGAGTATCACTCGGATAGAGAGGAGATCTCCGGGCGTTGAGGCCTGATTGTTACAAGGACCGGATCAGATGCGTGAGAGCAGACACTTCCCTACGAGGCAGGACTTACATCAGTCTGATTTAGCATCTGCTGGAGTTGGGCTTTGGCATTCCCTTCGAACCGGACAAACTCAACGCCGAACCGATGATCCCGTTGCCAGCGAACCGTTGCGATGGCGATGTCGATGGGGCTCCGTGCGCCGGAGAGCTGAATATGCATCCGGAAGTGGGCTCCGATTGGGGCAGGCAGATCCGACTCGATCTCGCCGCCGGTAATCGTGAGATTGGTCACCGTTCCTGTGCCATCAATTCCTTCGCCGTTTAGAATAACTGGATAATTGACCTCGATCCTCGGCCGACCGCGTTCATGCATATCGAAACACCCTCTCGTGAGGCACAGATGACAAAATGACCGACTACGTCAACCTCTTAACATCGGTCGATGGCTCGAACAACCCGAGCTGCATTTCTTCTGCTCGGGTAAAAGCGATCGGATACTTTTCAGTAAAGCAGGCATTGCAATATTGCGCAGGAATACCGGGCGCCGACGTCAGCATACCGTCCAGACTCAGATAGGCCAGCGAGTCGGCGGTAATGTATTTGCGGATTTCCTCGGTCGAATGATTCGACGCAATCAGCTCTTTCTTCGTCGGCGTATCGATGCCATAGAAACAGGGCGAGATGATCGGCGGAGAGCTGATCCGCATATGGACTTCTTTCGCGCCGGCGTTCCGCAGCATCTTGACGATCTTCCGGCTCGTCGTCCCGCGTACGAGCGAATCGTCGACGACTACCACCCGCTTGCCCGCCAACACCTCAGGCACCGCGTTCAGCTTGACCTTCACGCCGAAGTGACGGATGGACTGTTCCGGCTCAATAAAGGTACGGCCGACATAGTGATTGCGAATCAACCCGGTCTCGAAGGGGATGCCGCCGCCCTCACTATAGCCCAGCGCCGCCGGCACGCCGGAATCCGGCACGGGAATCACGATGTCTGCATCCACCCAGGATTCTTTGGCCAATCGACGGCCCAAAGCCTTACGTGTCGAATAGACCGCGTTCGCACCATAGATCCGGCTGTCCGGCCTGGCGAAATAGACATATTCAAACACACACATGGCCGGATCAACTTTGGGAAACGGCCGATGACTGTCGATTCCCTGATCGCTCAAGACCACCAACTCACCGGGCTCGATCTCGCGAATGTACTCGGCATCCAGGAGATCGAACGCGCAGGTTTCCGATGCCACGACCCAACTTCCGCGCACACGCCCCAAGCACAGCGGACGCAGGCCATGCGGATCGCGCACCGCAATCAACCCGTTATCCGTCATCAAGACCAGCGAGAACGCCCCCCGCACTTGATTCAACGCGTCCATGACGCGCGCGAGAAACGTGCTGGCACGGGAATGGGCGATCAGATGGATAATGACTTCAGTATCGGACGTGGATTGAAAGATCGCGCCGTAGGCTTCAAGCTCGTTGCGCAAGACCTGGGAGTTGATGAGATTGCCGTTGTGCGCCAGCGCCAGATTCCCGAAGGCAAAATTGACATTGAAGGGCTGGACGTTCTTGAGATCGTTTCCGCCGGCCGTGGAATACCGGTTGTGGCCGATGGCCATCCGTCCCGGCAGCTTCTCCAGCGTCGTCTTATTATAGATATCCGCGACCAGCCCCATCCCCTTCTGGATATAAAACTGTTCGCCGTCGCCGGACACGATGCCCGAGGCTTCCTGTCCGCGATGTTGCAGGGCATAGAGTCCAAGATAGGTCAGATTCGCGGCTTCTTCGTGACCGAAGATGCCGAACACGGCGCATTCGTCGTGAAACTTGTCCGGCGAGATGATCGGAAGTTCTTTATGCATAGTCGTACGAACCAGCTTATTCCTGGCTCAATCTCCGTTCCAGCGAAAAGCCCCAGCGATCGGCAATGGTCGCGACCGGGAGATCGATTGTCTTCGTGGTCGACCGTTCGTCTCCCACGTAGATGACCAACGAGGCGCCCCCCACGGCTCCGACCACTCCAGCCGGGACTCCCATCTGCTGCGCCTGATCCAGAATGGCCTGCCGTTGAGCCGGCTTGGCCGACACGAGAATCCGTGACTGGCTTTCACCGAACAACATTGAATCGATCCTCTGGCGGCCAGGCGTTAATCGTACCACAGCGCCGTGCGTCTGATCCGGTCCCGACATACAACATTCGGCCAGCGCAACGGCGAATCCTCCATCGGAACAATCGTGGGCGGACTGCACAAGCCCGGAACGGATCAACTGCAACACACAACTCTGCACCGCCTGCTCCGTCTCCAGATTCAAGTACGGCGGGGAGCCCTGTTCGCGCGAATGCTGGACTTTCAGATATTCCGATCCGCCCAGATCTTCACGCGTCGCCCCGAGCAGAATGATATCGTCGCCGTCCTCCCGGAACCATTGCGTCATCGTCTTGTCGGCGGACTCGATCAGCCCCACCATCCCCAGCATCGGTGTGGGATAGATCGAGAGGCCGTTGGTCTCGTTATAGAAGCTCACATTGCCGCTTACGATCGGAATCTTGAAATGCTCACAGGCATCCTTCATTCCCTCAATCGCCATTACAAACTGCCACATGATGTCCGGCCGTTCGGGATTGCCGAAATTCAGACAATCCGTGAGCCCGATCGGCTCCGCACCGGAGCAGGCCAGATTCCGCGCTGCTTCCGCCACCGCCAGCCGCGCCCCCTCATAGGGATTCAGCAGACAGTACCGGCTGTTGCAGTCCACCGTCATCGCCACCGCTTTATTCGTGCCCTTAATGCGCACCACCGCCGCATCCGAGCCCGGTCGGACCATCGTATTCGTCCGCACCATGTGATCGTACTGCTCGTAGACCCAGCGCTTGCTCGCGATCGTCGGCGATTCCAACAGCGCCAGCAAAGCCGCATTCGCATCTTTCACATCGGGCAGGGCATCGTAATTCAGATTCGTAAGCATGTCCTGATAGCCGGGCGGCGAAAAGGGGCGCTCGTAGCGAGGCCCGTCATCGGCCAGCGACTTCGCCGGGATCTCCGCAACCACTTTGCCCTGATCGAGCACACGCAGAATGCCGCTGCCCGTGACCTTCCCGACCACTGCCACATCCAAATCCCACTTCTTGCAGATCCTGATGCACTCCTCTTCCTTGCCGGCCTTGGCCACCATCAGCATGCGCTCTTGCGACTCGGACAACATGAGTTCATAGGGCGTCATGCCCGGCTCCCGGCGCGGCACGTGCGTCAGATCCAGATCGATCCCGTTCCCCGCCCGTGAGGCCATTTCGCAGGATGAACTCGTCAGTCCGGCCGCGCCCATGTCCTGAATACCGACCAGGAGATCGCCCGCCATCAGTTCGAGACAAGCTTCCAGCAACAGCTTTTCCTGGAACGGGTCGCCGACTTGCACCGTCGGCCGCTTCTTTTCCGACTGGTCATCGAAGGAATCGGAGGCCATCGTCGCCCCGTGTATGCCGTCCCGCCCCGTCTTCGACCCGAAGTAGATCACCGGATTGCCGACGCCGGCCGCAGTCCCGAGGAAGATCTTGTCCTTCTGCGCGATACCGAGACAGAACGCATTCACCAGCGGATTGAGCGAATAGATATCGTTGAACACGACTTCGCCGCCCACCGTCGGCACGCCCATGCAATTGCCGTAACCGGCGATCCCCGCCACGACACCTTTCACAATGTGGCGGTTCTTCGCCGTATCCAGCCCGCCGAAGCGCAATGAATCCAGCAAGGCAATCGGCCGCGCCCCCATCGTAAACACATCGCGCAGAATCCCGCCCACGCCGGTCGCCGCGCCCTGATAAGGCTCGATGAACGACGGATGGTTGTGCGACTCCATCTTAAAGACCACGCAGAGCCCGTCGCCGATATCCACGACGCCGGCGTTCTCACCGGGACCCTGGATGACGCGCGGCCCCGTCGTGGGCAGCTTCTTCAAATGCACGCGCGACGACTTGTAGGAGCAATGTTCCGACCACATGACGGAAAACATACCCAACTCAGTCAGGTTCGGCTCCCGGCCAAGAATCTCAACGATCTTTTTGAACTCGTCGTCCGTCAGATTATGCTGAGCGATCAGTTCTTTGGTAATAACAAGCGACATCGACCCGTTCCTCTATTGGCAATCCACTCGTCAGAGACTTACTGCACACCATTCGCGGCGCAAGCTCAGACCTTCACCTTCATCGCCTTGAGCAGCGACAGGAAAATCAGCTTCCCGTCCTTATTCCCTAAGATATCTTCGGCACAACGCTCCGGATGCGGCATCATCCCCAGCACATTGCCTTCCGGATTGATGATTCCGGCGATATTGTCCAGCGACCCGTTGGGGTTCGCTTCCGGCGTCACCTTTCCCTCCGGCGTGCAATAGCGCAGCACAATCTGGGCATTGGCTTGCATCGCAGCCAGCGTGACCGGATCGGTGTAATAATTGCCGTCCGCATGGGCAACGGGAATCTTCAACACCTGGCCCGACTCGCAGGCCTCCGTAAAGGCTGTGGCCGCGTTCTCCACCTTCACATACACATCTTTGCAGATAAAATGGAGCGACTTGTTCCGCAACATCGCACCGGGCAACAGACCGGCCTCAAGCAGAATCTGAAACCCGTTGCAGATTCCGATGACCGCCCCGCCGTCCTTGGCGAACGCCTTCACGGCGCGCATCACAGGCGAGAATCGCGCAATCGCGCCCGTGCGGAGATAGTCGCCATAGGAAAATCCGCCCGGAAGAATCACCGCATCGATCCCCGTGAGCGACGTCTCCTTGTGCCAGATCATCTGCACCGATTGCCCCAGCACATCCTGAAACACGTGCCGACAATCGTGATCGCAATTACTGCCTGGAAAAACGATGACTCCAACATTCATGATTAGACCAGCTCGTAGCGATATTCTTCGATGATGGTGTTGGCCAACAGCTTCTCACACATCTGCTTCACCTGCGCGTCGGCTTTGGCCTTATCCGTTTCCTGCACGTCCACTTCCATGTACTTGCCCACCCGCACATTCGCCGCATTCTTGAACCCGAGCGAATCAAGCGCATGCTCGATCGCCTTTCCCTGCGGATCCAGAATCCCCTGCTTCAACGTCACATGAATCTTAGCCTTCATACCATCCCTCTCTTTTCCTCTTCCTCTTTCCCAAAGGAGCGGTTACGGGTGCTGCCTATTGCGCGCATTGACCGAGCACCTTCCATTGGTCCCCGGTGCGCGGGCAGCGAGCACAGGCAGTACCCGTCACCGCTCCGCTCCCTACGCCCCTGTATCCGGCGGCTTCGACAGCTCCGTCAGATGCCGCTTTGCCCAGGTGATCCCCGCCATCAACCCCACACCCAGCAGCGCCAGAGCCGCAAAGCCCAGGCGATGCAGCGTCGATTCTGTCAATATCGCGAACGCCACGATGCACGTCGTCCCGATCCCCAAAGAAATAATGGGGCCGTTATCACGCACAAACATCACGAAGCGTCTCACACTCTTCTCCCCTTTTCTCTCCCCTTACCCTTCGCGGGTGAGACGGAGTTGCTACGCTTCCCTGCGCGCATGCACCGAGCATCTCCCACAATCTCGTTTCCAATTGAGTCCGGGATGCGCGGGGCGCGAGCAAGAAGCGTAGCAACCCTATCTCACCCGCATACCCTCTTCAGCACTTCCTGATACGCCTCTTCAATCTTGCCCATGTCTTTGCGGAACCGGTCCTTGTCCATCGAATCGCCGGT
>JACOEJ010000135.1 GCA_024998645.1 Nitrospira sp. | reverse complement strand
TCGTCGGGACCGCCGGAACGATTACGGCGCTTGCCTCCATGGCTCAGAAACTATCCGTCTACGAACCGGCCCGCATTCATAACTATCGCCTAACACTCGCCACGGTGCAGGAACTCGAACAGACGCTACTCACTCGCAAGAAGGCCGATCGTGTCGGTTTACCCGGTTTGGAAAAGAACCGCGAAGAAGTCATCGCCGCCGGTGCGATCATCATCAGGACGGTGATGGAGACATTAGGGATGTCGGCGGTGCTGGTGAGTGATCTGGGATTGAGGGAGGGAGTGCTGATTGATCTGGCGAAGAAATACTCTGATGCCATTTGATCCGTTGATCAGTGGGGGCTCGCTATATGAAGCGCACAACTGATAATCGGAAGAAGAATCACTATGTGCCTCGCTCTTACCTGCATCGATTTGCCGATCCGAAGGGATTTCTCCATATTTTCGATCGCCACACCAAAAAGTGGCGCTGGGAGAGACCTGAAAAGGTGATGAATATCCGATATTACTACCGTCAGGAATGGGCGCCAGTAGGTACAGATCAAGATCTCATTGAGAAGAGTGTGAGTGAGTGGTTGGAAAATTCGGCGGCAATTGTCATTGATCGTTTAATCAGCCCGCCGCTAGAGCTTGCCGAGGAAGACATTGCAAACTTTATAGTCTATTTAGAGTTTCAGCGAATCAGAGTTCCGCGGCAAATAGAAATGGGCAAAAGGTTAATGAGGGATTTGATTCTGCGTTTGGGGCCACCTGATGTCACGAAAGATGTTAGGGCCGGAAAGCTTCGGCTTGAGATGAAAAGGTCCGCTGGGTTTATTTATATGAATGAGATGATCGGCCAGTTCCATCCTTGGTTTTTCCGTATGAAATGGGAAGTAATTAAGGCCGAGGAAGGGACGACATTTTTAACAACCGACAGCCCTCTGTCCCTCTGGAACGCAGCTTGTCTTCCTCCGGCAGAGCCGGGTATTGGCCTCCTAGGGACGGTGGTGTTGTTTCCTCTAAGTTCTCAGTATCTGCTGATCATGCGACATCCTGAATGTCACAAAAAGACGCGGGGCTCTTCTCTGGAAGTTCTCCCTGAGCCATTGCGGGACGAGGTCTTACTTCCTGTTACTACTGGAAGGATTTGGTCGAAGAAGATGGTTGTCAATCACAATAGAACGATGGTCCATCTTTCTGATCGTTTCATCGTCGGACAAAGTAAAGAGGTATTGGAAGAGTCGATCGTAGGAGTTAGAGGGTGCTGATTAGATAAAGCCGACGCAAGTTCTTCTGCTGGCGGTTGAACACTGATAGTTTTTCGCTATCTCTGCAAATACCACCGATAGCCTTTGGTCTCGGTGAGTTGGGCTTTCGGCGCGCCGCCTGGTTTTTCCAGTAACAGTACTTTGAAGTCTACGAAGCCATCGTTCGGGTTGCCCCTCTGCCTGAGAGTCTTGTACAGTCGGCTCTGGCTGTATTCGAGCGAGGACTGCGCGTGACTGACAAACCGGAAGATGTGTCGGCGGATTTCAGCCAGAGGGGTGTTCCGCCTGCTGTAGGGTCAGTGCGTGACCAGGTCCTGGCGTTCTTTGGGCCTTCCAGTGCGGACAATGCCACCAGGCAAGCCCTCGCCGTGGCCCTACAGGACTTTGTCGGCGCAAGCACGCTCGGTGACCGGCTCGATACCTGGCTTCGTCTGATTCATTGGACGCGGGTGGGGACGAGCCAGTCGTTGCACGTGCTGCATGTCCGCATGCGATGGCGCGAGGCGTATCTCTATTGGGAACTCTTGCTGGACGTGCTTGAAGGAGTTCCCGAGGTCAGGCAGCGGGTGCAGGAAGCCGTCGGACTGATCCTCCAGGAGACCGATGCGGTCAATCTGGTGGGGGAGGCCGGGTTGCCCTGCGATCGTGGTCTGCTGGTGGAGGTGGCGAACCGGATTTTGCACAAGGTGCTTCCGGCCGTGAGAAACGATCGGGACCTGACGCACCTCCTCCAACGGCAATATCGGAGCGCGGTCGAGGTGAAATGGTTTGCGCAACTTCCTCCCCGACTGTTCTCCAGAATTCTCGCCGTCCTGACCCCGCCGTCGATTCCCGGCCGGCTCAATCCGCTCGTCCGGGCGTTTACTGACGGGTTTCGTCTGCTGGCCATTCGTGTGCAGGCGCAGGGCTTGTCGGACAAGCTCCGCGCAAGGAGCCGTCGGCCTTCGGCAATCATGGAATCACCGTTTTGCCGGTTGGCCTGCGCCAGCGAGCAACTCGCCGGTCGCTGGCAATCGGGGGCGGGAGTCGACTCTCTGGAGGCGGCCTGGGCGGAGGCAGCGGCGGAGTGTCAGAACGAAATCCGCTGGATCCGTCGCCAACTGGAAGTCGCCGGAGTCAGCCTCGATATTGTGTATGGCCTGGAGGTCTTGGCGCATTGTCTCAGACGTATGGAAACGATGGTCGAAGTGATGGCGAGCCGCGACGAAGCGTCCCATGCCAGAGCCGTCCAGGCCTTTCTCACCGCCCTGGTTGAAGCCAGCTTGCACGAGTGCAGCGTCGGACATCTGCTCCAAACGAACACGCGGTTATTGCATCGGAAGATCGTTGACCGGTCGGGTGCCACGGGTGAGCACTATATCGCGCAGGATCGGCGCGAGTATCGGCAGATCTGGGTGGCGGCGGCCGGTGGCGGTGTGCTCACCGCCTTCACCGCGGCGATGAAGATGTCGATCTTCGCGCTGGGCCTGGCGCCGTTTCTGGCGGGCTTGGGATACGGGCTCAACTATGCGGTCAGTTTTCTGCTGATGCAGACCTTCCACTTGATTCTCGCCACCAAGCAGCCGGCGATGACGGCGGCAACGCTTGCGACGATTATGCGTGAGCAAGCTGGAGCGGCGCGATTGGATGAGATCGTCGCGTTCATCAAGAGGATTTCCTACTCTCAGATTGCGGCGGCGGTCAGCAACGTCCTGGTCGTTTCGGCTTCGGCCTATCTGCTCGACGCATGCTGGCGGGCGGTCACCGGCTCGCCGATTCTCGACTTGCATGCGGCCGAACATGTGTATGAAACGCTCAGTCCGGTGAACAGCGGGACGGTGATCTTTGCCGCGCTGACCGGGGTCACTCTGTGGTTGTCGAGTCTGACGGGAGGGTGGATCGAAAACTGGGCCGTGTATCACAACGTGCCGCAGGCTCTGGCGGAGCATTCCTGGGGCGTCCGGGTCTTCGGGGGCGCGCGGATGACCCGGTGGGCGGACCGGTTCTCGCACAACATTGCCGGATGGGGGACGAATGTGTCGCTCGGGCTTATGCTGGGCATGACACCGGCCATCGGGATGTTTTTCGGATTTCCCCTGGATGTCCGTCACGT
>JACOEJ010000052.1:12827-24297 GCA_024998645.1 Nitrospira sp. | reverse complement strand
CGGTCGTCAGGGACCACACGAACTCCGTCTTGCGTAATTAATTTGATAATCGGATAGAGACTGGACTCGCGATTGACGCCGCCGGTGGCCGAATCAAACTCGGCGGCACTGGTTAAGAGCCGCAATGCTTGCACAGTCGCCTCTTCCTCCGTCATCACAGCCAGGGGACGCTCACCCCAGGTATTCACATAATGCAGAATGCCGCGGATCGTCGGCGACCCGGATCCTGAGACCGCATATTCGACTCCTTCAAACTCAGCCCCGAGAATGTCGTAGAAGAATATCTTGGCCGCGCCCTGCTCGAAGTCGTAGCCGGCAAATACCGGCACCACGGCGCCGGTTCCCGCCAAAGCCGCGGCGACATTTTCCTTCAAGAGCTTCGACACCGCACGCAACTTTCCCTCAAAACTCAACTCCTGGAGCTGGGTCCGCCGGTAGTATTTGAACGAGTGTTCGAGAATCCGCACCATTTCATACGCCGTAGCCGGAACCCCCGCGATGGCCATCACGCTATGGCGATCGATTTCGAGGACCTTGTCCGTCCGGTCGTACATCACCATATTGCCGGCCGTCGCCCGGCGATCGCCGGCGACGAGGACGCCCTCCCGATACTTGAACGCGAGAATCGTGGTCGCAGTCGGCAGCTCGACTCCCGATCCGGCAGCCGCCGGCTGGCCGAATTGATAGCCCTGCTCCTTCAACAGCTGATAAAAATCTCCCTGCATTCCCATCCTTCTTACCTTACCCCTTCTTTTCTAGGATGGCCGCCGTAGCCGGGGTTTCCGGCGCGCATTGAACGAGGTCCTTCTGAGGACGCGCGTTCGGCGAGCAAAAACCTCGGCTCGGCAGCCATCCTTATTCCCCCGTCCGCTGCCGGTACCGCTCGGCCTGCTTCGGATCGACCTTCTTCATCCGCTTCATCAAGCTGTCCTTGTCGGGCGACCCGGTATCGGGGCGCCGAGGTCCGCCACCCTCCTCCGACGGGCTCGGCGCCTTCGGCATCGGATCAACCGGTCCCTCACGTCGCTCAGGCATCATCTGGTAGATCATGACTGTGATTCCTTTCTATTACGCCAGGCGGCTACGGCATCGGCCGGAGAAGCCGCCCGTTCAAAAATCTCGGCACAGGCCCTCACCTCGGTCGGATCAAACAGGTCGCCCATCTCCAGGGTCTTCCCCTTCAACCCGCCCGAGAACTGAATACGTTCCCACTGCATCGATTTGATCTGATCGGGAAACCGCCGCACACACAGCCCGCGCAACCCGCCGCGGGTATCGTGAGGGCCGGCCGACAACGCCCGCTCAATGTCGGCCTCCGTGGTCATGCGCCAGGCCTTGCCTTCGGCTTCCAGACCGAGATACAGCCCGCGGTCGGCATTCACATTGTGATACTCGAGATCCAGACTCGCCAGCCAGGGATCATCCCAGCCGATTCGCTCTTCCCGTACAAAGGTTTCCAGCAACCATAGCTTCGTCACCCAATCGAGCTTGCCGACCAATTGACTGCGATCCTGCGCGAGCAAACGCAGGGTCTCACCCCATTCGCCCAGCACCCAGTCCGTTTCCGCATCGGCGCCGGCCAGCATGCGCCTGGCCGCCGTATAATACTGTTCCTGGATGTCCACCCCGGAAAGGGCCGGCCCCTGCTTCTGACGCACGGTGGCCTTGAGATCGGGATCCCGCGAAATCTGTTTCACCGCCGAAACCGGATCGGCCAGTTCAATCGCAGGTGCGGCCCCCCGATCGATCAACTCGAGCACCAATTGGGTCATGCCCACCTTCAACGCCGTTGCATACTCACACATATTCGCATCGCCGATGATCAGATGCAGCCGCCGATACTTCTCCCGATCGGCGTGCGGCTCATCCCTGGTGTTCAGAATGGGCCGGTTATGCATCGTATCGACGCTCAGATCCGTTTCCATGAAATCCGCCCGCTGGGAGAGCTGATACTCTCCCGGAACGAATCCGCTCTCCTGTGCCTCGATACCGACTTTTCCTGCACCGGCAATCACCTGGCGACTGACCAGGAACGGCAATAGGCCTGCGACCAGTTGCGGGAACGGAATCGAGCGTGAGACGAGATAGTTGTCGTGGCAGCCATAGCTATGGCCGTGTAGGTCGGTATTGTTCTTATAGAGCTGCACGTGCGGGCCACCGAGAGTTCGATTTCTCCGCTCGGCTGCGCGCTGCACGACCCGCTCGCCGGCCCGGTCGTGTGCGAGCAGATCGCGCAAGGTCCGACATTCCGGGGTCGAATATTCCGGATGCGTATGGTCGTTGTAGAAGCGGGCGCCGTTCGGCAACACCAGATCGCTTTTCATCTCATGAAATGAAAAGGGCCGGTGCGCATCGATCTTGGCAAAATCGTCTTCTTCCTTATCCTGCTGGAGCCCGGACACCCGGAACCCCCGGGCATCGTCATGCGGATCTTCGCCGCCATAGTCCCATCGCCGTTCGAACGACGCAGTCAAATGCGCCCGCACCAGTTCCATGGATTCCACGACCGGATCCACCGCATCGAGATCCTCGCGCGTAATGCCGTACTCAGTTTCTATCCCGAAGAGACGCATCATCAGATAATCTGGTTGATCAATCGTTCTTCCGTCTGCCGGCCGCGCCGGAAGGACGACACCCCGACGACCTGTTCAGGATGATGGTCAAGCAGCTTCAACCATTCTTCCGCCGCATCGTCCGGCGGGAGCATCTCCCCTTCACGGAATTCTTCCAGAACGGAATCAGAAAGATCCTTCGCGATGAGCCCGGCCGACTGGCCTGATTGGATCATGCGATCGATCGCCTTTTCCTTCGCGCGCTGCACGATAGAGGAAAGGATCGCCCCGCTCACGAGATCGCCCCGATAGAGCACCTTGTTCTGGCCGCTGCGGAGGCGGATAGAGAGCAACCGGTTCTCATCCGTCCGTTTGTAAATCTGGTCGATGACCTCATCCACCAGCGAGGCAAAGACCTTCGCCTTATCCCCGCCCCGCTCGGCAACGAGCGCCTGATCCAGCGGCAACTCGTTCGTGAGATAGACTTTCAGAATCTCGGCGGCCGACTCGCGATTCGGCCGGCTGACTTTGATCTTGCGGTCAATACGGCCCGGACGCAGGACCGCGGGATCGATCAGGTCCGGTCGATTGGACGCCAGGATGATTACGACGTCGCGCAGGGATTCAATTCCATCCATCTCGGAACAGAACATCGGAACGAGCGTGCTGGAAATATTGAACGAGCGCGAAGCCCGTCTGGTACCCAGAATCGACTCAGCTTCATCGATGAAAATAAACGGGAGCGCCCCCTCGCGGCGGCGGGCCCTGGCCTTGGCAAAGAGATCGCGGACCATCCGCTCCGACTCCCCGAGCCACATATTCAGAATCTCAGGCCCTTTGATATGGAGGAATGCGCCGCCGGTGATCGCAGGCAGGGTCTCCGTTTTACCACCGGCAGCCATCGACTCGCTTACGAGCTTGGAGAGACTGGCTGCCGCGGCCTGACCGATCAACGTTTTTCCGCAGCCCGGCGGGCCATAGAGCAAAAACCCCTTGGGCTGCGTGAACTTGAATTGCTGAAACGTCTCCGCGTGCAGCAAGGGATACTCGATCGCCTTGCGAATTGCGCTGATCGCTTCCTGCTGGCCGCCGATCTGCTCCCACGTCACCGTCGGCACCTCGTCGAGGACATGAGTCTTGGCCTTCCGGTCTTCCAGCTTTTCGATCGCGATCCGGTGACCCGGATCGATCCGCAATTCATCGCCGGCCTTCAGCTCCACCCCCACAAGGTCACTCGACCGTTGGAGGATCATGGATTGGCGGCCCATCTCCTGCTCGAAACGCAGACGGCCGTCCGGCAGCACTTCCGTCAGCTTGAGCACCGGCCCGTTCAGGTCATACCCCAGCGTCTTGATGACCGCATAGGCTTCGTTCACCAGAATCTGCGCGCCGATCTTTAAATCAGCGGCAGCCACACGCGGATCCACGTTCGCATAATACTCAGCCCCGCCGACCACGATCCTCGCCAGGCCTTCACCAGGCAGATCAAGCAACGTCCCGATCCGATTGGCCGGCGCCGTCAGCTTTGCCACGACCTCGCTGATCTTTTTGAATTCCGCGTCCCGTTGCTGCTGACTCGCGGCGCTCAGCATGACGGAGTGCCGGAGCTTGTAGAGAATCTGCTGGCGGGGGTCGTTCTCAGGAAAAGAAGCCAGGCATTGCTCAATCAATTCGAGCGGGTCTGTCGTCGTCGATGACGCTCGTTTCCCCGCCCCTGTATCTGATGGGCCACCCGGCCCCTTGTCGTCCGCACGATGGTCGCTCATGTGTTCCTCCAAACCAATCAGACGTCATCATAACAACATGTCGAAGCCGGACGCTACCGCCGAGAGGTCGACGTTTGGCGTCTATTCCTGTGTGATGTGGGGAATGAAGACTGACGGCTGAGCAGGAAACTGCCCGGCATCCTGCTAATTGACCGCCTGGAGGGTCACCGCCACCTGCTGCCGCTTGGACGCCCGCATAATATCGAGCGTCACCTGATCGCCGACCTTATGCGCTTCCATGACATCCATCATGTCGTCAATAGTCTCGACCGGCTTCCCGTCAATCGCCACCACGATGTCACCGAGTTCGATGCGACCGGCTTGCGTCTCGCGTGCTCCCCGCAACCCGGCGCGGTCGGCGCTCCCGCCGCGTGACACTTTTCCAATCACCAACCCTTTGATCCCCCATCGCTTGACGATGGAGTCGGGCACCAGTGACACGCCCAATCCCGGCCTGATGAGCTTGCCGTGCTTGATTAACTCCGGCACGATACGATTCACTGTGTCCACCGGTACCGCGAAACCGATACCGGCATAGGCGCCGCTGGGACTGACAATTTGCGTATTCACGCCGATCAACCGCCCACTGCTGTCGAGCAATGGTCCGCCGGAGTTGCCGGGGTTGATGGCCGCATCGGTTTGGATCACACCCTCGATCGTCCGGTTCGACATCGACTTGATCGTGCGCCCTAAGGCGCTGACCACTCCCGTGGTCAAGGTATGGTCCAGCCCGAAGGGATTGCCGATGGCTAACACTTTCTGCCCGACCCGCAAGTCGTGCGACACCCCGACCGCCAGCGGCTCCATAAGGTTCTCAGAAACCTTGATCTGCAGCACCGCCAGATCATGGTCCGGATCGGCCCCGACAATCTTGGCTTGATGTTCGCTCCGGTCGGCCAGCGTGACCTTGATGGTATCGGCCCCATAGATGACGTGAAAGTTCGTGACGATATACCCCTGCTTACTCCAGACAAATCCGGAACCGGAGCCCTGCGGGACCTCCATGGTATCAAAAGACCAGATGTCGCGTTGAATAGCGGTATTGGAGATAAAAACCACCGACTTCGTGGCCCGCTCGAACACCGCCATGGTCGCGCGTTCGTCCGGGCTTAATTCGGCCGGTGCGGGAGTGACCGGCCGAGGCTTGCCATCCGCGCCATCGTAGGTCCCGCCGAGCGGTTTGCCCCAGTCGGCCGCCATGACTGACATGCTCAAGACGAGGACGCTAGCTCCCGCCGTCACACCAGCAATCCTTCGCATGACGCGCCGCATGCTCATCATCACTCACCGACGATTTGAAAGATCAGCTCGCGCGTGCGGGATCGCGTGTCAAAGTCGACCACGACGATTTGCTGCCAGGTACCGAGGAGAAGCGCCCCATCGGAAAATGGAATCGTGATAGACGGCCCTTGCAGCTGCCCGCGGAGATGGCTGTGCCCGTTGTCTTCACCGGCATTTCTCGTATTGTGCTGCCAGGCGGGATCGGCCGGCACCGCCCGATCCCAGAACGCTTTCGTATCGGCCCGAATGCCCGGCTCGTCTTCGATGATCATGATCGACGCGGTCGTGTGCTTCACAAAGACCGTGACGATACCGGCGCTCAGACCGGAATCGGCGACGGCAGTCTGGACCGATTTCGTCAGATTCTCGATGTGCGTATCGCCCTGCATATTTACGCGAGAGGTCACGGTCTTCACAGCCATATCAACACTCCATCTGCCGGAGAAATCGCCGTTCGCCCGGAGAGAGCCGGCAGCCGCGTGCTTCCTCCAACACCCGGTCAAACTCGCCGGCGGCGGCCAACTTTCGCAACGCCGCCATCACCGCCCGGCTCAAGATGCCTTCCTGCTGCAACGTCTCCAGATAGGCGAATGCATCAGCGAGCGGTTCCTTTTTCCGCACATAATAATCCCGACCGCGCTGCTGGTTGCTATACGCCTCGAACTGCTCACAGGCGACAAGGATCTCCGCCAATTGCTTCACCCAGGCCGGGGCGCCAACCAGTTTCTCTGGGTAATAGTAATAGAGCATCACCCGTTGCATCCAGGGCGCCCACCGCACGCCCATCTTCTTGATCTCGCTGCGCACGGTCCGCAGCCGCCGCGAAAGCCGCCGGGAATACCCGAGCCGCATCTCGACCTGCTCCATTGCCCAGGCCGTCATGGGGATACCGGCCCCATCGAGATCATCCCTGTATCGGCGCAGGAAGGCTTCGGTCTCGCGTCCATACTGGGTCTCCGGATGTAGGGCCCGCCATTCGCGAGGCCTGGTCGGAATGCCCTGCGCTTTGGCCCACGACCAGATTTTCCCAAAGAGCACACGATCTAACCCCGCCCGGCCCAAATCATGCAGAACACAAGCGATCTGATACTGCCGCACCCGCTCGGGATCATGACCCAATGCAGCGGCCACGGCCGCGCACATGCGCGCCGTGCGAACGGCATGCGGCCGGTCATACCCGCGGATGATGCGGCAGGGAACCGTCGGATGCGGATAGTCGTAGAGGCGCAGCAGCTGAGCCACGAGAGCTTTGGGGATCAACAACGGGGCGCGAGAAGCCGTAGATGTCATGCGTAATATGATCGGAAGGAAACTGCCATCGACTGCGCCGAGAATAGCGTTCGGCGAAACGAGGTGTCAAGGCAACGAACGGAGTCACCGGCGGACTTGGGGGCTCGATCAATCGATGAATTCTTGCTATGCTCCGCAGCGTCCTACCGTAGTCAATTCCCCTGAATCCTGAGGCGCACGATGCAATGCAGAGGATCGCTGTTCACATGGCTTATCGGCGCGGCGCTGTGCGCCGGGGCAATCGGTTTCAGCACAGACTCGACGGCGTCCCCCGTCGACCAGCTCACAGATCTGACCGGGAAGGTCACGGTCATTGTCACGCTCACCGGGCGCGATAATTTTACGAGCGAATATCGCTACGACGTCAGTGTCCGCAATATGACCGCCGATCCGCTGATCGCCGACTCCCTGCTCATCGTCCTCGATAAAATTACGAACCTGGCGGGAGAAGACCATGAAGCGCTGACAAATGAATCCTTCCTCAACCGGTTCGACGTCCTCGGGCAGGATGGAGAAACCGACGAGAGAAAACCCTTCTTCCGTATTCCGGCCGGCAGCACTGCGGACTTAGTCCCGCAAACCAATAGCCGCGCGGCCTCCGTCCGGATTCGCAACAGAGACTATGTCTCCGTCTTCACCCCGGCTTTCAAGGTCTACGGCAACAAACGGCCACCGCCCGAACCGAAACAGCCGACTGCCCAGGCACAGCCTGCTGCCCCTCAACGTCAGACTGACAAGCAAACCGAGAAGCTGCTCCAGCTGCTGCTCAAGAAGGGCGTCATTACGGAAGAAGAATGGCGGAGGGCCAACCAACCATGACCGATCCAACATGCAAAGCCTGCCAGGGCACCTGGCCACAGGCCGACCATTTCATCGCCGATCTGGGGCTGTCTCAGGCCTACTTGCATGAAGATCAATTCTTCAAAGGCTGGACCGTCGTCGTCTTCCGGCGCCATGCCACCGAACTCTTCCAACTGGCCCCCACGGAGCGGATACAGTTAATGGAAGAAGTCACCCTGGTGGCCAAGACGCTGGCGCAGATTTTCAATGCCCGAAAGATCAACTACGAGCTGCTGGGCAATCAACTGCCGCACATCCACTGGCATCTCATCCCCCGCCTGGCGACCGACCCGGCTCCCTTAGAACCGGTCTGGCGGGTACAACATGAGTCGGTCCACCCACCAGCCGAAGAACTCCAGGCCGGCATTGAACAGATCAAAGCAGCGATGGCCAAGTTGCGCTAAGTCGTTTACACGCTGCCCTTTGCCTTTCCTAACCAGTCTGCCCTGCCCGATCGGATGCTATAATAGCTCCCACTTATATCCATTTCAGGAGGGTCACAGATTTCGATGCGTCCCCCGGTAATGCTTGTGACCATCCTTATTGTTTCGCTCCTCTTCGAATTTCACGGCGCGTCGTTCGCCCAAACACCTGACGAACCGACCACAGATCCTCCCGTTCTCGAATCTCCCGCTCCACCGCCCCAGCCCCTGCAACAAGATGAGCATCGTCTCTCTGAATGGACAGAACAACAGCGCAACAATGCCGTCTTCACGCTGAGTGAGTTGCGTGGACGAGTCAGGACGTTTCCCGCCGGCGCGGAAGACCGCCTCAAGTTGGCGCAAGAACTCTACCGCGTCGGCGATCTCGACGCCGCTCTCGACGAGTGCCGCATTGCGCTCAAGCTGCAGCCGAACAACGCCCAGGCGCTGCTGCAACTCGGCATCGTGCTCATGGCGAAACAGGACGGGCGCGCGGCCGCCACAGCGTTGATGGAGGCCATTCTCATCGACCCCGAGCTCACCCATGCGCACTACGCACTCGGGAGTGTCCAGTACGGGCTGGGCAATGCCAAAGCGGCGATTCACTCGTATCGGCGAGCCATTGAGCTGCAACCGAACTTCCCCGACGCCCGCTATCGTCTTGCGTTATTACTGAAACTGACGAATCGCGAACAGGAAGCGGCGCAATTCATGGAAGAAGCCGCCATCGGTGGAGTCCCGCAAGCACAGTTTTTTTCAGGCAATGCGTATAAGAGCGGCCAGGGCGTTGAAAAAGATCTCGCACGGGCTATCTTCTGGTGGACCAAGGCCGTTGAACTCGGCCACCAGCCGGCGGCAGACGCCCTCGCGAAACTCCGGAGGCAGGCCCTCTCGAACGACCAGACAGACCGGCGACGAAACGACGCACTCGAAGGATTTCGCACCTACCGCACCCTGCTCTGGGGGGAGTTTCCTGATTACAGCCGGTCGGATGACCAGGACACATTGGGAACGACACTGCTCAAAGACAATCGGATCGACGATGCGGTCTCGACCCTCCTCCAGGAAAGCTATGCGCTGAGCGACGTGGCACTGGCCGAACTCGTCACGCTGTACAAAACCGGAGGGGATCAGCACCTGGCGCCCTTCAACAAGAAGATGCTCGTCTGTATTGAAACGACCGCTTCCGAGGGATTTGCACCGGCGAAGAAAGCGCTCGCGCGCATCTACGGCCTCGGCCTCGGCGTGACACCGGATCGAGCCAAGGCCAAAGCCTTACTCAAAGGCCTCCCGAAGCAAGAGACGAAAGCCCTGATGGATGAACTGAGCCTCCAATAATTCACATGTTCGACTGGCACAAACTCTGGCGGCACTTCATCACGTCGCTGCCTCTCCAAGCGCTCACGATCGGCGTGCTGGCAACCCTCCTGGCCCGGCTGCTCTGGCTCACTGCGCCCGCAACTGTCACCGCCCTCGATTGGACGGTCTACGATACATGGCTCCGCCACCGCGCACCGGTTACCGTCAGCCCCGCGCTGACGATTATCCTGCGCGATCCCGTGAGCGAAGCACAGTTCGGAACCGGACCATGGGACCGGGCCGTCCTGGCCCAGCTGATCACCACGGCACATGAAACCGGCGCCGCCTCCATCGGTATCGACCAGCGCCTCAACCACGCCAGTCCGGCCCATCTGGGCGGGGCCGCCAGCGACGCGCTGCTCCTGGAGGCAACCAAGGCTGCCGGCCACGTCGTCACCGTCTTCGACGACGAGGCCCCGCTGGCCTCAGATGCCATCATTCAAGCGCATCTGGCCCTGTCCCCCCACAGCGATCACGTGGCCCGCGCTCTTCCCCTCTTCGTAGAGCACGGATCGCAGGCCCTTCCCTCATTCGGACTAGCGCTGTTCTCCCTCGCGAAAAGCCAGCCCCTTCCCCATAGAACCGGCGAAATACGCCTCGTGAACGTGGTCGGCAATGGAACGCTGGCGGACTTGCAGACCATTCCACTATCCAGCGTATGGGAAGCGATCCAACGTCACGACAGTACCGCCCTCGATGGATGGCTGAAGGATAAGGTGGTCGTCATTCTGTCCCAGCCCCCCTCACAGAACCTCTGGCTGCTACCGACGGGACAATCCGTCGATGGAATGACCGCGCACCTCCAGTTCCTCAACGGTCTGCTCACTGAAAACCGGCTCTGCCAAATCGGGCCGCTCGGACGCGCCGGCATCACCATGATATTTGCCGCGCTCATCGCCTGGTGCCTGTTGCGATTTCACGGATCCATCAGTCTGGTGTCCACCGCCGGCACCATCGCCCTCTATGCCGCATTGACCGCCGCCATGCTTGGCGGACTGCATCTCGTGCTGCCGGTGGCCCTCCCCTTCACCGCCGCGCTCATCGTCCTGCTCGGCACCACCGCCTGGACGCACCTCACGGCAGGCCAACGCCTGGTGCTGCTGGAGCGGGACATGTTCCGCATCCAACAGGACACCGCCGCCGTGCGGGAAGCCCTCGTGCTGCGGGAAAGTCGCGCCGAAGCCTTGCAGGAAGATCTGGACGCAGCCAAGGCCGCCGCCGCGCAATCAGCCGGTCAGCGGCAGGATCTCGCCCGCACCACCGAATCCCTGCGGGCCGAGCTAGCCGACGTTCAGATGCAGGAACAGACCGCCCGCGAACAGCTCGAACAATTGGGGCGGCAGCTCCACGATCTGCGCGCCGCCGGTTCCGAATCCGGCACGATCGTCGACACAGCGCTTGACCAGCTGTCCATCGAATGTCGCCAGCTCGGGATCGTCACCAGGAATGCGTCGCTCCTGCGCTTGTTCGGGGACATGAAGAAAGGCGCCAAATCGCCGCTGACCGTCCTGCTCCTTGGAGAACCGGGCACAGGGAAGGAACTCTTTGCCCGCGCGGTCCATCGGCTCAGTCCCAGATCGAGCCGGACCTTCGTCGCCGTGAACATGGCGGCCATCTCGCCGGAACTATTTGAAAGCGAACTCTTCGGCCATACGAAAGGCAGCTTCACCGGCGCCACCGCCGACCGGCGCGGCTACTTCGAACTGGCCAACCATGGCACGATCTTTCTGGATGAAATCGGCGACTTGCGGCTGGACCACCAGAGTAAACTGCTCCGGGTGTTACAGGAAAAATCCTTCTATCGCGTGGGAGCGACCATGCCCACCACCGTCGATGTGCGCATCGTGGCCGCAACCAACCGCGACCTGCAACGCGGGGTGTCCGAAGGCTGGTTCAGAGAAGATCTCTATTTCAGATTAAAGGGATTGGTATTCAGGCTGCCGCCGCTCCGCGAACGGGC
>JACOEJ010000052.1:0-12727 GCA_024998645.1 Nitrospira sp. | reverse complement strand
CAAGGGATCGAGCGGGGCGACGGTGCTGCCAGAACCGGCCGGGGATGCCGCCGTGCTGAGCTGCCTCCGGCAGCACGGATTCGACATGCAGGCCACGGCGAAAACCCTCGGCTGGGACCGCAGCACCGTCACACAGCGTTTGAAAGGCCTCTGCTTTCAGGCCCTCGTTGAGTCCCGCGGCGACCAGGCGAAGGCCGTTCTGGCCATCGCCGGCGATCCTAGCTATTTGAGGACCGTCGAGCTCAAGCTCCTGGACTACCACAGCCATCTCATGTCGGTGATCGGCCCCTTCAAAACTGCCGACGAAGCTCTGGCCGACTGCAAACGGCGCTTCAAGAACCTGCCGGACCGGCACTTTGCCTCGGTCGAAACCCTCGTCCGAGATCATTTTGCCAAAATCCCCCGCCCTGACTCCCGTTGAGCCCTATCCCAAGCCCTCCTGAAGACGTCCAAATACAACAGACTGCCTGAGGTTGAGAACCCGCCCTGCTGAAGACAGGATTCTCCCCCTCTGCATAACCGCCACAGGCCATGAGGCAGTGTAGCGACCGGAGCCTACACCTATAAAGAATCGGTGGGTCTAGAATCCTACAATCCACCGATTATCAAGCTTTTTTCACATATCGGCTACAGCCGTCCCGCGGCACCTGGATTGCACATGTCCACGCGCCCACTTGGAACCATATTTTATTTCTTGGACTTTCCCATGACGCACTCTTCCTACATCAAAGAACTCCGCCTCACCCAGGTCGCTCTGGCTGTCACAGCCACCGCCGCCGCCCTGCTGATCTGGTCGACCGGGACGGTCGCAAAGACGGCCCTGGCTCAGGGTCACGTCGGGTATCTGCTGGAAGCCCTGCTCTTTGGAGCCCTCGCAGGATTTTTAGTCTACGGCAATCTCTGCTACCAACTGGCGCGGCTCGGACAGCTCAAACGGGATGCCTCGTTCCGCCTGTCGGCCCTGGCGCCGACGAAACCCTTCGATCCCCTATCGGCCCCGGCCCTCACCGTCCTGGTGCCCTCGTACAAAGAAGAGCTCCCCGTCATCCGGCAAACGCTCTTGTCCGCTGCCCTCCAGAACTACCCGAACAAGCGGGTCGTGCTGCTCCTGGATGATCCTGCTGCCCCCAAAACCCCGTCCGACCGGGCCGGATTATGGGCGGCGCGCAACCTTCCCTTCGAATTACAGACATTGCTCGACGAACCTGCCACCCATATCACCCAGGCCCGGGCGGCATTCCAGGCTAGACGGGCAAATCACACCGTCACCGTAAGCGACGAATGTGTCTGGCTCTCAGATTGTCTCAGGCTGGCTACACAGTGGTTTGAAACCCAGGCGAAGCACTCCCCGACCGATACGCACACCGATGTCTGGTTTGTAGAACATGTACTCAACCAATCCGCTGAGTCCTACCGGGAACAGAGTGCCCAGTGGTTCGCCCGACGCAGGGAGCTCGCGCCGATCTCCGACGTACAACTCCTTGAAGAAATAGACGACGCCTATACGGAGTTGGCCGCCCGTTTTCAGGTTGAATTTGATGTCTTTGAGCGGAAGCAATACTGCAATCTGTCCCACGAGCCCAACAAGGCGATGAATTTGAACAGTTATCTGGGCCTGATGGGCCGACGCGTCCGTCCGGTCATGCGGCGGGCAGGCCTCGCCCTGGAGGAAACCTCCTCGCAGGCCGGCAGCCGTCTCATTCCGAACACGCCCTACGTCATCACGCTCGATGCGGACAGCCTGCTGAAATCCAACTACGCCAGCACGCTGGTCCGCTTGATGGAACAGCCGGACTATGCGCGGGTGGCAGTCGCTCAAACGCCCTATAGCGCCTTCCCCAATGCCCCGGGGGTATTGGAGCGAACCGCCGGAGCCACTACCGATATTCAATATCTCGTGCACCAAGGCTTCACCTACTACGGCGCGACCTTTTGGGTCGGGGCCAATGCCTTGCTGAAAAAGTCGGCGCTCGAAGAGATCTGCGTCGAATCCACCGAAGGTGGCCATATCGTTCGCCGCTATATCCAGGACCGGACGGTCATTGAAGATACCGAGTCGACCGTTGATCTCCTTGCCAAAGGCTGGTCGCTGCATAATCACCCCGAGCGGCTGGCCTACAGCGCCACCCCGCCGGACTTCGGATCGCTGGTCATTCAGCGGGCGCGGTGGGCCAACGGAGGCTTGATCATCCTCCCCAAACTACTCTCCTTCCTGCGTCATACACCGAAGCAGGCGAGAACGGTTCCGCAAGCTATGCTGCAAATTCACTATTTGACCTCGCTGGCCTTCGGCCCCTTGAGCGTCTTGCTCCTTCTGGCGATTCCGTTTTCCTCGGAGTTGATGACGCCCTGGATGCTCATCGCCGCGCTTCCTTACTTCGCCCTCTATACCAGGGACCTGGCGAATATGGGCTATCGGCCGTTCCGGGATCTCTTTCGCGTCTACGCGCTCAATCTGCTCTTAATTCCCATCCATCTCACCGGCGCAGTCACCTCCATGCAACAGGCTATCGCCGGCACCAAGATTCCGTTCCGTCGGACACCAAAAATCTCCGGACGAACCAGAACAGCAGGACTGGATCTGGCCCTGCAATTGGGCATGGCACTCTCCAGCCTGGCCTTGGGGCTCTACTACGTCTCGCAGTCCCGATGGATAGCAGGTGCCTTTCCCCTCGCCAATGCCGGCCTGTTGATCTACGGCATCCGCCAATTCATCGGTTTTGCCGAAATGCAGCAGGATCTTCGTCTGAGCCTCACGGAAACTTTCAGCAACATGGCAGGTCGCGCACAGCATGCAGGCGCGCGGTTCATGACCAACGCGCTCGCTCCGCTGACCCCGGTGATCGAGTGGAGCAAAGAATTCGTCCTTCCGATACGTGCCCGGTTCGCCTCCCGTCAGATCCTCTGGAGTCTGTTGATTGCGCTCGAAGCCATCTCTCCCGCCCTCGCCACCGGACAATCCACAGCCCCGCTCAATCCCGTTCAAATCGAGAATCGCAAACCCGGCACCAGCGACTGGATCCTGGCCAATCCCGCGAGGAACCATGAAATTGAAGGCTACGCCTCCGCGACCAGCGTCAACCAGGGCGAGACCATTCGCTTCTACGTCAATTCGCTCACACCAGCCTATCGGCTCACGATCTATCGCATGGGGTGGTACGGTGGTCTCGGCGCGCGGCAGGTGTCCGGACCGATAGAGCTGCCGGGACACCGACAACCGGCCCCTGTCGTAGACAGTGAAACCGGCTTGATCGAATGCCAGTGGGAACACCCGGTCGTGCAAATCATCCCGGCCGACCGCCCAGGCGAGAACACCTGGCCGTCAGGATACTACCTGGCCAAGTTGACCGCCGAACCCACGGGAGAAGAGAGCTACATTTTATTTATCGTCCGGGACGATCAACGCCCCTCCACTTATCTCGTTCAAGCCAGCGTCACGACCTATCAGGCCTACAACAATTGGGGCGGCCGATCGCTGTATTCGTTCAACAGCCCCGGAGGCCAGGCCGCGAAGGTTTCGTTCAACCGTCCCTATGCCGGCAGTGCGATCCCCGCGGCAGCCTCCGGAACCGGGGCGGGCGACTTCCTGATTTCCAACTCGATTCCACCCGGCTATCCGGCCTCTCCCGCTGGCTGGGAATACAACATGGTCCGCTGGCTGGAGCAGGAAGGGTACGACGTTACCTATGCCACCAACCTCGATGTACATGCGAACCCGGCGCTGCTCGCCTCACACCAAGCCTTCCTCTCGATCGGACACGATGAATATTGGACCTGGGAAATGCGGCGCCACATCGAACTGGCGCGCGACCGGGGCATTCATCTGGGCATCTTCTCATCGAATACCTGCTATTGGCAGATCCGTATGGAGCCCAGTAGCGTCACGGGTGAGCCACTCCGGACCATGGTGGCCTACAAAGAAAATACGCCCCGGCGAGACCCCTTCTTGACCGATCAGAGTCCGGACAACGATTACCTCGCCACCACGCGCTGGCGCAACGCACCCGTGAGTCGCCCCGAAGCAGGCCTGCTCGGCACCATGTATCTGGAAGTGGAAAATCCCGTCGATAGCGCGTATGTGATCGAGGAAGCAGACGCCTGGATGCTGGCAAAAACCGGTCTCGCCAAAGGCTCATCACTGCCAGGCGTCGCCGGATATGAAGTCGATGGACTGAGCGCCGCCAGCCCGACCGGCACACACATCGTCGCGCGCATGCCCGCAGGCCAGCTCGCCGGCGCCGTGACCCTCTATCGAGCCGCCAGCAACGCGCTGGTCTTTTCAAGCGGATCGATGCAATGGAGCTGGGGGCTCGATGATTTCCAGGCCCCGCACCTGCGCAAATCCGTGCTGAATCCGGCGGTCCAGCAGATCACCCGCAACGTACTGGCTCGATTCACACGCGCAGAAGACTAAACCATTTCAATCCGGCCGCACCGGTCTGACCCGGGACCTACACTCTTCCGCAGACAAACGCTATGGCAACCGCGTCGACATCCCTCCCGCCGGCAGAGCCGCCCAATAGTCTCCCCATGCCTCATTCACGCTCGGCCCGGTACGATGTCCTGCGAGTCGGCGCCTGTCTCGCGGTCATCCTCCTGCACCTGGCCGCGACCATCGTCATGGAGCGAGACCTCTTCGGCACGCTGCACTGGCACCTCTCCAATGCCCTCGACGCCGCCACCCGCTGGTGCGTTCCGGTCTTCGTCATGCTGAGCGGTGCGCTGTTGCTCGACCCGCAGAAATATACGGGCCCTGGCGCCTTCTGGGCCAAGCGCATGAGCCGGCTATTGCCGGCCCTCATCGCCTGGCCGACAATCTATTTCGCCTGGCGCGCCTTCTACTGGCATGAACCGCTCTCGATCGAGATCATCGCCCGTGACATGGCCCTCGGAAGGCCATACATTCATCTGTACTTTCTGTTTCTCATCGCCGGACTCTATCTCGTCACACCCTTTCTCGCCAAAGCGCTCGCCACCTTCAGCCTCTCGCAGCTGCGCGACCTGATTCTGATCATGGCCGGACTGGCGATGGGCGCCAATCTGTTTGATTTTCTCGCATCCAGCGCCTTCACCATATTCGTTCCCTATCTGACCTATTACCTGGCCGGCTGGTATTGCGCGCGGCTCCGGATTGAGCGCCCGTCGCTCCTCGCATTCGCGATCGTGCTCGCCGCCACGGTCACCACGCTCCTGACCGCCATCCTCGTCTCAACCCGCGGGTACGACGACCGCTGGGCCTTCTATTTCTACGAGGACTTCAGCCCCACCGACATGGTCATGGCCGTCGGCCTCTTCCTGCTGATCCTGCAGGGGACGATTTCACCCAGAGTAGAATCCATCGCGCAGACACTCGCACCGTTGACGCTCGGCGTCTACGTGGCCCATCCCATTGTGGTGGAATTGCTGCGCTATGGGTACTTCCTCGCCGTCCCGATCCTGCTTCGCCCTCCCTACTACGTACCAATCACCTTCCTCGCGACCTGCGCCCTCACATTCGGCCTTGTCATGCTCATGCAGCGAGTGCCTGGCCTGCGACGAATTGTGTAGAGCCAGAGACAAAAGCGAGTCGATCGAACGAAAAGAAGGCTCACTCAGGAAATGAGTGGGACAGGAAGACGAGGAGCGACGGCAGACTCGAAAGACTGACGGTTACCGCCAGTCCTGAGGGACGAAATGATCATTCGCATGCCGCTCAAGCTTACAGAGCAACTTGTCGGCTTCCTTCACTTGGCGGCCTGCAAATTCTTTGAATTGACGGTTGGCGTTTCGTTGATATGTGGCGCGATCCCAATCATCGCGCAAGGCATGAAATTCTTTAAAAAGACTCCGCCACCAGCGCTCATCATGTCCACCCGGCCAGTCGGAATTGGCAGCGAGCTCTTCGAACACCACCACCTGCTTAGTCGGATCGATCTTGAACGAGTACTTTGACATGAAATCCATGCCGATCAGCCCCTCGAATGAAGTTGAAATGGAAGGAGCGACCGTGGCAGGGATAAAGCTGTCCGTGGCACCTCCCACCTGTACCTTATCGATAAAAGTCCGAACGGCAAACACCCGTCCGCCGATCCCGCCGGTGACCGATAGGACTTTCCCATCCTCGTTCGTGGCAAGGCCAAGCGTCTTGGCAACCTTGGGTGAGATGATCAGGCCGGGAGCGCCCGTGTCGATCGCCATCGGAACGGTGACGAAGCCATTGAACGTGACAGGTACAATGACCCGGCGTGCTGTGCCTTCATACGCCTGGAACGGGACTTCATGAATGGCGAGCGCGGGTTTCTTTCCCCAGGTTTCCAGCATGCTCTGAAGGACCCGCCCCTCTGAGCCCGAGCAATCGACTTTGGCATGCGTCCGTTCCGGCCTCTTCTCTTCTTTGAATTTCTCCTGTTTCGTCTGACTCCGAAACTTCTCCGGCACATTGTCCAAGGAGTCGGAGAAGTGAATCATCCCCTTCTCGTCGGTCCATTGAACCAAGTCGCCGGCAAACATGGAGCAGGGGGACAAGACCAGCGCCAGTACAACACTCTTCGCAAAAGCCTTCGACATGCTCATGCCCTCAGATGGTCTTCGTGAACCGAAATAAGCGTCATGCTCACAGCGTAGAAACCAGGCGTGCATTTCCATGAATCCATACCGAAAACTCTAACAGAAGGCGGCTCTTTCGCGAAGCAGAATGCCAAATACATTCGCTCTCCTAAACACAGAGCGTCAACGCCGGGCCGGAATATCCCGGCTAGCCCTTTATGTTGAGAGGATCGGCGGAGTAGCGGATTAGGCGCCGCCGGGCTGCCAGGTAGAAGGCTTGAAGTAGGCCTGAGGGTGGTTCTGATTGACAGCCTTGCGGATGACGAGAAAGTGCGTGGAACAGGGCAGGGCGTCGATCTCGCTCGGAGCGAAGAAGCGCGCATCGGATGTCTCTTCGTGATCCGGACGAGGCGTCCCGCGAATGACACGCGCAGCGAACACCGTCGTGACAGCGGCGAGCTGATCGCCGTTGTCGTAGGTCTTGGAGAAGTGCTCACCCGCAAAGACGCCGAGGATGTGGGTCAACTCCACGAACACCCCGGCTTCCTCCCAGGCCTCCCGCACCGCCGCGTCAGACGGCAATTCATGCGGGTCGATGATCCCGCTCGGCGTGCTCCAGCGACCGGAGTCCTTGTCCTGAATCAGCAAGAGTCGCCCGCTCACGTCGTAAGCAAAGACCATCGCGGTCGGAACTTGCAGCAGCTCCGTGCCGATCTTGGAGCGGAGGGATTTAATGAAGTCTGGAATGGGCATATCTGTGGAAGGGACGACTCAGGAGGCAACCTTCAATGCCTTTAATCCAGCCCATGGCTTGATCTTTGACAACTTCGGACCCAACGCCCGCTCGGCAACTTCCGTGTCGTAGGCAGCCTGAGCCCGCAGCCAATAGCCATTCGACAAGCCGAAGAACCGACAGAGACGCAAGTCAGTGTCGGCCGTAATAGAACGCTTGCCGCCCACAATGTCGCCGATCCGCTGAGCCGGGACACCAACTTCTTTTGCTAGCCGATATTGACTGATCTCCATCGGCTTCAAGAATTCCTCCAGCAAAAGCTCGCCGGGAGTCACAGGTTTAAGCTTGCGCATCGCTCCCCTCATTCAATGATAGTCTACAACCTCGACATCTTCAGCCCCAGTGTCCGTCCATCGAAAACAGAGCCTGAACTGGTCATTAATGCGAATACTATGCTGCCCCGCACGATCACCCTTCAGCACTTCCAGCCGATTCCCAGGCGGCACTCGCAAATCACTCAGCCGGGTAGAGATCTCTAACTGCCGCAACTTGCGCCGTGCCACAACCGCAATGTTGGCAAACCGCCGAACCCGCGTGCCCTTCGAAAGCGCCTCTGTATCGATACAGCTGAATGACTTGATCACAGGTGTTCATAGTAACGCTGCGCATGATTACCGTCAAGAATAACCCTTCGTCCCATGAGTACGTGAGGCGAAGCGCCACAATATGTGTCGAGAGGCTAGCTACGGCCGGGCTGCCAGGTGGCAGGCTTGAAGTAGGCCCGGGAGTGGCCGGGGTTCAGAGCCTGGCGAATCACGTGGAAATGCGGCTGACAGGACAACGCCGCGATCGCATCGGGAAGAAAGAACCGCGCATCGGCCGTCTCTGCATGATCCGGGCGAGGCGTCCCGCTGATCGGGCGCGCAGCAAAGACCGTCGACACACAGGCCATCCGGTCGCCGTTGTCGTAGGTGCCGGAAAAATGTTCTCCGGCAAAGACGCCAAGAACATGGGTCAACTCCACAAACACCCCGGCTTCCTCCCAGGTCTCCCGCACCGCCGCGTCAGCGAGCAACTCAAGGGGCTCAACGATGCCCCCCGGCGCGCCCCACAAACCTGAGCCCTTGTCCTGGATCAACAAGAGACGTCCCTGGTCGTCGGAGGTGAAAACCGCGACAGTAGAAACCTGCAGCAACTCGGTCCCGATTTTTGAGCGGAGGGATTGGATGAAGTCCGGAATGGGCATGGACGGCGCGCCTACTTGAACAATCCCCTGATTGCATCGGTCGCAGCCTCCGCGCCTTTCTTGAGGCTGTCAGCCACGTTACCCAGGTTGAGCGAGCCGACAGAGGCCGTGACGCTCTGAGTCAAGGTGCCTAAAATGTTCTTCATCGCCTCGCCGACCGTCGCGCCGTTCGATTGCTTGCCGATATCCGTCATCTGGAGGTCCGGCAATGGCACGACAACGGCCTTGCCGTTGAGCATGTCAGCGCTGACATTGACTGTGCCGTCCTTGATGTAGACATGCTCAATCACGAGTTTCTTAGCCGGCGAGCCCTGTGTCGGTTCGCTCTTGCCGTAGCCATGTCCGGCGACATAGCGCTCGGCATTACGCTGAAGCACATCGAGGTTGCTCCCGCCTAAAGTATATTCGTAGGTGACATCGGGCTTGACGATCGACATCTCCTTAATCCTAATGACGTCTGTCGCAAGCGATCCGACGTCGAGCTTCAGACTGACCTCGCCTAACGACAGGGCCTGTGGGGTCTTGAACCCCGGAGGATTGCCCACCACCAGCCCATGCAACGTCGCCGCGCCGTCAGCCACCACAATGCGCACATCAGCAAGACTCACCGGCGCCCCGGCAATTTCAGACCCGTAGGCGCGGATCGCCGATGCTACCTGCGAATCGAGCGATCGGGAGAGCCACCAGAGACTGCCGACGATTCCGAACACCACCAATACGGCGATTCCCAGCAGCGTCTTTTTCATCGTCCCTCCCACTAAAACCGGAATGCCGCAGGTGTCTATGCCGGTTCACGGTTGGTGAACCAGCGCGGTGGAAAGTGTGCCGGAAACGAACCGGAAAAGTCATCGAAATATGTGAAACAGACAGGGCAGAGACCGCGTTTGCCTCACGTCAGACTCCCGATAAGCCGATCAACGCGATCGGAACCTGCAGCAGTTCCGTACCGATCTTGGAGCGGAGAGAATGAATGACGTCGGGAATTGGCATGCTGTGATCGCCTGATGATGGCTGTTCTGGAAGAAGGAACCGCGCTGCCCTACCTCATCACCCCACGCGCCGCAGCACGCGCACCCGCTCACGGCCCTCGCGACCGGGAAAGGCCACATCCGGCACATAATCTTCGACGATCTCGTAGCCCTTTGCGAAAAGTGCCGTCAGATCAGCCACGCTGAACGGGAAGGGCGGTCCCTCATTACCCGGATCAAGCGCCGGATTGATGAACCACACTCCGATCAGCAAGCCCCCGCGCCGCAGCGTGAGGTCGATACCGCGCCGGTAGTCCGCGCGCAGCGATGGCGGCAGCCCGCTCATGCAGGTGTGCTCCAGCACCACATCAAAGGCATCGCGCATCTCCTTCGGCGGATCGAACAAATTGCCGATCACGAAGCGCTCAGCCAGATGGGGATACTTCGCGCGCGCCTCCGCCACTCCCGTCGGCGCGATGTCCAGCCCCGTCGCATCCAGCCCGTACTCCACCGCCAGCGCCACCTCATGCCCGCGTCCGCAGCCCGGCACCAGCGTCCGCCCGCGCACCGTCTGACGCGCCAGATACTGCTCCATCGCGGGCGACGGCGCACCCTTATCCCAGGCCGCCTCGCCTCTTTGATACTTTTCATCCCAATTCATACGCGGCTACCTCCTTTCGTCAGTACGGTGTCGATCACAAGAAACTCAGAATACCCCCATCGTTCTCCCGTGATCTAGCCCTCGTCGCTCAGGCCATTGATATGCCGCGTCGCTTTCTCCGGATGCCCGGCCTGGGGCAGGAGATGCGTTGGGACAAACGCCATCCCTGCAATGAGCGTAGGCACCACCGCGCTCGCAATGACGGCGGCCACGAGAAAGGAATATTGCTCCTGCGTCACTAAACCATGAGCTAATCCATAGAGAGACGAGATGGTCCCGAACGTCAGGCCGGTCGACATCAGCAGCGTGTAGTACCACCGCTCCTTGCGGTCCTTCCGAAAACAGCTGATCGCCGGGTAGATACCGGATATTTTCGAGGCCATCTTGCCCAGCAGTAAGGCCACGAACACCAGCGGGGCTGCGAACAAGGCCGGCAGCGACACGAGGGTCCCGGTTCGAAGAAAATAGAAGGGAGTCAGAAACCCCACCGTCAGCGTGCGCAACCGGCGAATCCAATGCGCGTCCCTGGCCGCACTCCCCGCCAGCACCATGCCTGCGAGATAGGCCGGAAGCACCGCTTCGCTCCCCGCCCAGAACGCCAGCGCGCCCAAGCCGAACAGCGTGAGCATAATCCATTTCGTCCGGATCGCGGCAGTGCGATTGGCATAGTGCCGGGTAAGCCAGCCGGTCACCGAAGGAAGCGACGCCAAGGCCGCCACGGCGCCCAGAATGAACACACCCGTTTTGTAGGTAAATGGCGTGAAGAGCAGACCCAGGATGATGACAGACACAAGGTCGTTGACAAAACTGGACCCCAGAATCCCCTTCCCGAACTCCGTCTTATTGAAGCCGGTTTCCAACATAACGCTGTAGAGCACGGCCGTGGAAGTCGTCGACAGCGCAATGCCGCAAATCCAGCTTGCATTGGCATCCCAGCCCAGCCAGTAATGGGCCACGGCCGCGCAACCGAGAAACGGCGCGATAAATCCGACCAGCCCGACGACGCTGACTTCAGTCAACTTCGTTTTGATCACATCGGGATCCAATTCAGCACCGGCCAAAAACGTGAGCACCACCGCGCCTGAAGTGGCGAGGAAACGGACCCATTCCGAGTTGGCGGCAAGCACGTCGCCGAGGCCGAACCAGCCGATCGTTGCGGCGGCACCGACGCCCACACAAATTTCAACGAGCGCGATCGAAAGACCCAGGGAAGAGGCAATGAGGGCGGACACGACGGCAAGGGCAAGCCACAGAGTGGCCGTCAGAAAGATCGATTCCATCGAGGGGTCCTCCATTCCGGCCGGTATGCCACTGCTGTGAGCCGGTGCCGCCGCGTGGCGACACACCTACGGCTACGGCAGTAGTAGCGTAGGAGTCATCAGCCTGGCCGAGGCGGTTAGAGGGGGAACCCCATCCCCTGGATTCGAAGAGTATACGCGAAATAACGGGCTACGGCATCATCGCGTTTCTGTCGAGTGAATGCCCAGCGAACGGAGACCGGGGAGGCAGGCCTCTACTGCGCGCCGGCCCTCCTCAATCGCCTCGCCGGCGCGATGAAAGTCGAGCAAGTCGAAGTGCGCCAGCCGGGGCGCCACGATCACATCGGGCGGCTCGCCCGCCATGCGGCTGCGCGTGATCCGCACCTGCATGATGTTGAGGCTTGATGCCACCACCTGGAACATCGAAGGCAGCTGAGGCTCGTCCGGCGCCTGCGTCGGCAGGAGCGAATCCAGGTTGTCCTGCAACTTGCGGATCCATTCACCGACCTGGCTGGTTGGCATAACGGGTTGAATGGCCTGGTGCTGGTGGCTGCCCACGACGTCAGAATTGAGGTCGACTGCGATCAGGATCTCCGCGCCCATCGCGCGGGCCAGCGAGACCGGCACCGGATTGACGAGCGCGCCGTCCACGAGCAGCTTCCTCTCCCGTATCGCCGGCGTAAACATGGCGGGCATGGCGAGAGACGCGCGCACCGCCTCGACCGTCGAGCCCTCGCGCAGCCAGACCTCCGCACCGGTCTCGAGCGCCGTGGCCACCGCGGCGAAGGGCATGGCCAGCTCCCCGATCGGCCGGTCGACCACATGGCGCCGGAAGAACTCCATCAGCCGCTCGCCCTTGATCAGCCCACCGCTGAAGGTCACGTCCATGAACCCGACCACGTCCGTGATCCCCATTCCACGCACCCATTGCTCGAAGCGATCCAGTTCGCCTGCCGCATAGGCGGCAGCCACCATCGCGCCGACCGACGTCCCGCATACGATGTCGGGACGGATGCCGGCTGCTTCCAGCGCGCGGATGACTCCGACATGGGCCCACCCACGCGCCGAACCGCTACCCAGCGCGAGTCCCACAAGCGGCTTACGTGATGTTTTCATGAGCGGATCCTTCCACCGACGTCAACGAACGTGCGCGGCTGCCTTGTCCAGGAGGGCTTTCGCCTCATCGAGGGTGAGCGCCCTTGTTGGGCTTGTGAACGTGATCGTAAGGGCCTGGCCCTTTACCCCGCCGGCACAGGTGGACAACATCAAGCCGTTTTTCATGGAGGGCGGAGGCGTCATGATCGAGCACCAGGCATGAGGAAAATCCTTTGCGAC
>JACOEJ010000051.1 GCA_024998645.1 Nitrospira sp. | reverse complement strand
GTCGATCGACATGTCTTTGAGACGGATCCCGAGCTGGGCACCAATGTGCTCGCCGTGCTCCACCGGATCGGGCAGCAGAGCGGGCCCGATTTCGCCAAGCGGCTGAGCCTGACCGGATCGGTGCGCATGCTGGACCTGGGAGGCGGTGCGGGAACGAATGCGATCGCCTTTTGTCAGGTCTATCCCGAACTCACGGCTACCGTCTTCGATCTCTCTGCGACGCTGCGTTTGACGGAGAAGACGGTAAAAGAAGCCGGTCTCGACTCGCGGATTGCGCTGCTTCCGGGGAACTTCAATACGGACAACCTCGGCGGTCCCTATGATGTCGTACTGATGTCCGACATTCTGCACTATCAGACCTACGAGACGAATGCGGCCTTGGTAAAGAAAGTCTTGGCGCATCTGGCGCCGGGAGGACGGTTGATCATTAAAGATCGGTTTCTGGACGAGGCGGGGACGGGTCCTGCCTGGACGACGGCCTTTGCGGTTCATATCCTGGTCAATACGCAGCAGGGTGGTTGCTACAAGACTAGCGATGCCATTCAATGGATGACCGCAGCGGGGTTTGCCTCGGCCACGGAGCTGGAGAAAACCGCCGTGGTACAGGGCCTGAAAGGTACAAGGTAAGCGTGTGATGGACTGGCTCAAAGATCCTGGATTTCTTGGCACCCATGCCACCATTGGTGCGGACCTGAGCCAGTTTATGGCGACGCTCTTTACCGGTCTATTTATCCTGGGATGGATTCAGGCGAAAAAACGCAAGGCCGACGCCCATCATTGGTTGATGCTGGGCGGGATGATCTCCATGCTCAGCTTTTTCATTGCCTACTACCTGTTTCGGCAGCTCGGAGTTCTGGCGGTCGAGGGCAAGGAAGGCTTTGGAGGCTCGCAGGCGCTGTACGACTATGTCTTTATCCCGGTCCTGACGTTCCACATTATTCTCGTCATCATCGGATTGGTTATGGCGATCTATATGATCGTCCTGGGGTTTCGCTCGCAGCAAGTGGTCGACGGAGTGCGGTCGTTGCGCGAGTCGATACTATTGACGACGTGGAAGAAGGTCGGACTGATCTTTGGTGGAGTCACGGTGGTGGTGCTCGGGCTGTTTTTCTCTCGCGTGGCGACGGCCGGTTTTTCCATGCGGAAGCTGGAGGTGTATCTCGGGCTTCTGTTGTTGGTCGGGATCGTGCTTGCGGTGGAGATCACGATCCAACGCATTTGGCCTGACGGCGGCCGTCGGCATCGTGCGCTGGGTCGATTTACGATGGTCATCTATTGCATCCTGTTTGCTACCGGCACGTTTACGTACACGATGCTCTACATTCTGTATCCCGGCAAAATTGGGTAGCCCTATGTTGACCTGTGGTTGTGGGCGCTGGATGCATACTGAGGGCATTGAAGAGCGAGCCTATGAGGATGGGGCGCTCCAGTGGTTCATCAGATCGGAATGTCGCGGCTGCGGGCTCAAAGTCGGCGTGGATGTTCCGGCCGGACAGATGAATGGATTGGTCGACCGTCTGACGTGGACGGACGATGCGTTGCATCGACTTGAAAGAATGCCGCCGTATTTGGCGCCACTGTTTCGGGGCGAGGTCGAGCAGGATCTGCGGACGCGCGGCGAACGGGTTGTGACGTACGATGTGCTGCTCCGTCCGCGTACCGGTGAACGCATCGAATGGGATGCCGAGGCGGAACGGCGTCTGGATAGAGTGCCGGCTCCCGTACGCGCAATGGCCAAGGTCGAGCTGGAACGAACAGCCGCCGACCGCGGACAGACACGGATTACCGTCGCGCTGATGGAAGAACTCAAGGCCAAGTATTTTGGAATGGCGGCGCAAAAATCGTGAACGGTCAATTGAAACGACGCGCTATTTTTTCACGTTTTATGTTGTAAGGTTGACGAGACCAGTATGTTGCATCGAATGGCATTGCGGGTGCTTCCGAGTCTGAGCCTGGCGGTGACGGAAGATGCGGTACGCAAGCAGAAGCGCCTGGTCATGTTTGTGCCGGGATTGGTTGCATTCGGGGTCTATCGCCTCGCGAAGCATGTGGTGCCGTTGACGGAGCCGCTTGTCTTGCTGGCGGTGAGCAGTCTGGTGGCGATGGTCACTGCACTCTTGGCTTATCGGGTTGGACGATCTGCTTCGTGGACGGTGATCGCGCGAGAAGATGGGATCCGACTCCTGGCGTGGCTGGCCGGATGGATTGGCGCTGTATACGGCGTTCAGCTCTCGCTTTTGGTGCTCGCATTGTTGTGGGTGGTGGGGTACAGCTATCTGCAGCATCCGGACGGCCCGGCCATGATGGCGATTATTATTTCCAGCACGGCGGTGGCCCGCGATGCGTTTGAAATCGGTCATGTGCGGAAACTCGCGGTTCTGGGCCGCCCGTTTCTCACCTTTCCTGATGGAGCAGCCCTCCGTACGTTAGTGCAGAGCCGACTGTCTCAGGTGGGGCCGTGGGGACTCGTCGGTCTGGGCGTCGGAGGGGTGATGGGGTTGTCCGGGCATGTGATCGCCGATGGGCAGATGGCTGCGCTGGCTCAATTACTGGGTATCACAATTCTTGGCGGTGGCCTCACGCTCTGTGCCTATTTCGGTGGCTTGCGTCCCTCCGTCTCGTGGATGGAGACGCTCAAACGGACGGCGCCGACCGAGTTGCTGAAATATTGGTGGTGGCCAGGGATGGCGTTTGCATCTACGTACTATTTGGTCGTTATGGGGCTGGTGCTGTTTGTCGGAAGGCAGCCGGGAATGGCGACGGGGCAGGCCGTGGTGGGCGGTGCGCTGGTCACGGCGATCATGACGCTCTACGGGTATTATCTGGGGCATCGACGGCAAGTTGAAGATGAGCAGGCGCCGCAGTTGTCGAGCGGAATGCTGCGTTGTCCCTTCGTAATGGGGATTCTTGGCAAGTCGGCAAATGCGTCCGGCAGCATGAGCGGACTGGCCGGCGACATGGTCTTAAGCAAGACGGGATCAAAGGGGTAGCGTATGCGTCGTCGCAGCTGGATGACCGGTTCCATGATCGGAGTGGTGGTGTGTGTCACGATCCTGGCCGCTCTGTTGCCCGTGATCGGGAATGGACCGAGTCTGTCGTTTGCCGAGGGCACAACGGACCTGTACTTTGGCACAGAGGGCACGCCACAGGGTCCGCCGGCTCCGGGACCTCATGAGACCGTCTATTCACGGATCGGTTCATTCGATAGCCGGCTCTTGGTCTGGTTCGTGACCCAGCAGCATACCTACTTCGGCGGATTCGTCCTCGCGCTGCCGTTGTTTTGTGCCTTGCTGGAGTTTGCCGGATTGATCACGAAGAAGCCGGCCTTGTCGCTTCGCTATGACGGCTTGGCCAGAGACTTGGCGAAGGTTGCCTTGCTGGCGCTCTCGGTGACGGCCGTGGTCGGGAGCCTCATGCTGGCCATGTTCATCTACTTCTACCCGTCGTTCATGAAGTATATGGGCGGGACCTTCAAGTCATTCATGCCGGTCTACGCCATCGTGTTTGTCGGAGAGGCGCTGCTGCTGATCGTCTATTACTACAGCTGGAATCGGATGGCGGAACGCGGGTTGAAGTGGATCCACGCCGCGATCGGCATCCTGACGAATATTTTCGGCACGTCTTTGCTGTTGCTGGCAAACGCCTGGTCGGCGTTTATGATGGCGCCGGCCGGTGTCGATGCACAGGGCCGGTTTCTCGGGAACGTCTGGCACTTGCTCCATTCCGCTCTCTGGAATCCTCTGAACGTCCATCGATTTCTCGCGGACATTATGTCAGGCGGCGCGGTGGTGCTGGCCTATGCCTGCTACCGGTTTTTCACCAGCAAGACCAGTGAAGAGCGGGCTTATTACGACTGGGTAGGCTATATCTTTTTGTTCGTCACGGTCTGTGCGTTGCTGCCGATGCCGATTGCCGGCTATTGGCTCATGCGCTCGGTGTATGCCTTCAGCCAGAGCATGGGCGTGACCATGATGGGCGGGTTGTTGACGTGGCTCTTTGTGGTACAGGCGCTCTTGATCGGGGCCCTTCTCCTGGGGATCAATTACTACATCTGGCAGAGTATGGCGCGAATCAAAGGCGGTGATCGGTACCAGCCGTACTATCAGTTTCTGCTCGGTGTGCTGACGCTGGCGCTGTTCATCTGGCTGACGCCGCATACGGTCCTGATGTCAGGGGCGGAAGTGAAAGCGATGGGCGGGGCCCAGCATCCGGTAGTCGGGAACTACGGGGTGATGTCGGCGAAAAATGGGGCGGTGAATGTGATGATTCTCATCACGGCGCTCAGCTTTCTCTACTATCGGCGCGCCAATCGAACGATGACGGTGTCCTGGGTGAAGACGGGGAATCTTCTGATCGGGACCTTGTATGCGGTGGGTCTCGTGAATGTGATCTGGCTGTCGATCTACGGATTCTATTTGCCCGCGAAGATCCGTGTAGGACTGTCTTCGCCGCAGGCCTTTACCACACTGACGGTGATCCTGGCAGGTGTCGTGATCAATCGTCTCATGCTGCGGGGCTCGGTGGTGCACGGTCCCGTGCAATGGGGAAAGATCTCGGTGCGCGGCATGGTGGGGCTTTTCGGCTTGGCGGCGGCGTTCACCTGGGTGATGGGGTTGATGGGCTACATTCGATCGTCCGGACGCCTGTCCTGGCACGTCAGCGAGCTGATGGCCGATGTCTCTCCCTGGGCCTTTACTCCGGATCTGGAGTTTGCTGCGAAGATGGTCACGTTAAACATGATCGTATTTTGGGGAGCGGTGTTTGCGCTCTTTTGGATGTGTCAGCGCGGACAGCAGCCGGTGATGGGAGAAGAGTTTTTCGAGGAGCAGGCGCCGGCGTTGGCTCCCTCCTCTTCGCAAGAAGCCTCATCGTAAAGAAAGGGTCGAAACGTCTATGAACGGTCGGATGGTGTGGAGTGCAGTGGCTCTGGCGAGTATGGCGCTGTGTGTCGGAACCGTCATCATTGAGTCCGCTTATGCAGAAGGCCAAGTGTTGGTGCTGGAAGATTTTCAAGGAAAAGAAGCCGATGGTTTTCCCTCGTCCTGGGATCATGAGAACCAGCGCAGCCATTCCAAAGGGCGTGAAGCCTATAAAGTGCAGACTGAAAACGGTGTTAATTTTTTGTCGGCCAAAGATGCCGGACAGCGGATCAAGAAAAAGAAGATCGACTGGGATCCAAAGGCCTATCCGGTGCTCACCTGGCGCTGGCGTTTACTGAAGGCTCCGGCGGGAATGGATCAAATCGCGGCGATCTATGCCTCACTCGATACCGATCTGATGTTTATCCCGGTGTTCACCAAGTATGTCTGGAGCGGGACCAAGCCGGAAGGGACGCTGACAGAAGGCGGCATGTTCAGCGGGTCTGAGATCGTCATGCAGAGCGGGACTAAAGACGTCGGCCAGTGGTTTGAAGAGCGTGTGAATGTCTATGAGGACTTCAAGCGCATTCATCAACATGAGCCGGCGCCCAAGGCCTGGGGCATTTCGATCATTGCCGCGCCCGGGGTTGAGATTGATTTCGGCTCGCTGGTAGCCAGTCCTGCAAAGTAACGGAAGGGGCACAGTTGTCATGACTGCGGCTGGAGATCAGGGCCTTCCCGTCAGAAAGCTCGTGGACATCGTGTTCGGTGTGGTGGTGATGGGGACCGTGGGCACGCTGATCGGCCTCATCATGGGCAGTGAATTCATGCTGCTGGCGACAGGTATCGGGCTGGTGATGGGCGGTGTCGTGGGCTTTCTTGGCGGCCGCCGGTTTTTGATCAGTATCTTAGTCGGAACGGTTTTGGGTGGTGCGTTGGCCTGGCTGTTGGCCGGACCGGACCGGATCTCGTATGGGGCCGGTGCCGGGGCGGCCATGGGGGGATTTCTTGGAGTCCAGGTTTCGATGCTGCTGGATATGCGCGCGGCCCGCAAGGCCGAAGCGGCGGGTGCGTCTGTTGAAGGGGTGGCTCAGGACGCTCGCCGATAGGGGTCATGTCAGATATTTCCTGGTGCGTGGAGACTTATGGAAAACAGGGGTGTACTGATCGGGTCAATCGTCTTTGTCTTCGGGTCGTTCATTCTCCTGATCGCAGGGCTGGTCTATGAGTCGTATAAAGCCAAGCAGATGCGGGAATTGGCCATGAGCATACAGACGGAATCCCGCCCGGTCGCAGAGAAGACGGTCGCACAGGATTTCTCGATGTATAAGACGAGGATCGGCGATGAAGGGCGCGAGATGGTGCAGGTGCCTGCAGGGCCGTTTACGATGGGGAGTAACGATGGGGATCCGGATGAGGCTCCTGAACGACAGGTGTTCTTAAAAGGATTCTTTATCGATCGAAACGAAGTGACGCAGGACGAATATCTGCGTTTCGCCAAAATGACCAAGCGCGCGTTCCCGAGGATCGAGGTCTTTGAGGATGACCAGTCGAAAGTCTTAAAGCCTGAATTGGCGGCGATGAGCGTCTCCTGGGACGATGCGGTCGCCTATTGCAAGTGGGCCGGTAAGCGATTGCCGACAGAGGCTGAGTGGGAAAAAGCCGGACGTGGGGAGGGGAAGCGAAGGTACCCCTGGGGTGACAAGTTCATGAATGGTGTGGCCAATGTGGATGGGCCGGAGGATGGATACAAGTATCTTGCGCCTCCCGGCTCATTTGAAGCCGGCCGGAGTCCCTACGGATTGCACGATATGACAGGCAATGTTGCTGAATGGGTCGCGGATACCTACGACGAGAATTACTATAAAAAGGGTGGTTATCGTGACCCGAAAGGGCCCGATGAAGGTGATCTGAAAGTGGTGCGCGGTGGCTCCTGGAGAGAAACCGCGCAGAACGCCAGGCTCTCCAAGCGTTTCGCCGCCAAGCATTGGCGGAATGACATCACGATCGGAATTCGTTGCGCCAGCGATTTAGAGCCGAGCGGCGACGCGGCCGGTCAGTAGCGGTCATGCTGGAAACCAGATTCAAGGTCGTCTTCCTCATCGTGGTCCTGCTGTTCGCGGCCATGCCGATTATTGCCATCCTTCGTGGGACGACCACGACTCCCTTTGAAGAGAGTGATCCCGGTTCCCAGGTTTCGGTGCAGCCTGGCGATGGGCCTGCTGCAACTGAAGCGCCGCTAGATGAAGAGATGGTCTTGATTCCTGCCGGGACCTTTCTGCGTGGAACGGACGTGGGCGGGCTTGACGAAGGGCCGCCCAGGGAGATCTTTCTTGATGCATTTCAAATCGATCGCTATGAAGTGACTAATTCGCAGTATGGGCAGTTTGCCGCGGCAACCGGGCATCGGAAGGCGGGTCCTCCTTCACGCTACGCCAAAAATGTTTCGAAGATGCGCGGTCCCAATCAGCCTGCTATCTATGTGTCATGGGACGATGCCGTGGCCTACTGCCAGTGGAAGAGCAGGCGGCTGCCTACGGAGGCGGAATGGGAAAAAGCTATGCGAGGTGCGGACGGTCGACTGTGGCCCTGGGGAAATACGGAACAGCCTGATGGGGCCAACTGGGCGCGAGTCAACGACGGATTCGAGGCGAGTGCCCCTGCGGGCTCATTCAAGGCAGACATGAGTCCCTATGGTGTCATGGATGGGGCAGGGAATGTCATGGAATGGGTTCAGGATTGGTATTCGGAAGGGTATTACAAGGAGTCACCAGACCGAAATCCGCCAAGTCCGGAGTATGGCGTCTATCGAACGATGCGCGGGGGTGCGTATACGACGACTGGGGGCGATCTTCGCCTCACCAGTCGAAGCAAAATGGTCCCGGATTTTCGTGATGAAACGATCGGATTTCGGTGCGCGATGTCAGTGGAAAATGGCGGGAGTGAAACGGCGAATCACAGCGAGAAATCTATAGAAAATCAAAGTAGTAGAGAATCAGAAACACGGCCAAAATGATATTGACAACCATACCGGCCAAAACTATAATGTCGAAAATTTTTGAGTTTTTTGTCATGGTTTCCCTTGTGTTGTTATGGCCGCCAGCTAAGGAATTTTGAATAACACACAGGTTTTGGGGTGTCAAGGAATTCGCAGACTTCACTCACTATTTCGAGCATGGAAGGGGAGGCAAGATGGCGACGGCAACAGCGGACAGCGATGTGATGGTTAAGGTCGGCAAGATGATTTTCTACATCACTTGCGCGGTGGGTTTGTGGTTTTTCTATTGGTTTGCTGGTATTCAGTGCCCCTGCTAGTTCAGGGCCGCTGCGACTGTGACGATTGTGAAATTTTGATGGATCTGATGAGGAGGAGATGATGGGGCAGAATATTCTGTATGGGATTATCTCTGTGGCGATCTGCGTAGGATACTTCCTGATGGTTGATCATTTTCTGATGGATATGCAGGGCCTGGACTTCTGGTACATGTTCCGCAAGTAGTTAGGCGCTGCGTTGGATTTTTGGGGCTTGTGATGAATCTTTTTCGTAATGCATTAAGGAGGTATCCCATGGGTCTTGTAACCCGGAAGAAAGTATTTTCAATCATGGCGCTCTGCGCGATGGTTGGCCTCCTCCTGTTTCCTGTGATCGTGTCGCTTCCGTCACTGGCAATCGGTGCGGATGCGCCTGACGCGGCAAAGAAGGAGGAAGCAAAGGTCGAGAAGGGGCGTGACGTCTATTATAAGACGGAAGGCATCGTGGTTGGCGCGCCTGCCCCGAAGACTGTTGATGGACCGCGGGATTATCCCCGGTATAACTTTGAGAGCCGTGTGCTCCTCTGGTTCGCGAACCAGCAGCATCTCTACTACGGCAGCTTCGTGCTCGCCGTTCCGATTTTCTGTATGGTTGTCGAATTCATGGGGGTGGTGACGAAGGATAAGGCGTTGGCAAAGCGGTATGATCAGCTCGCCTATGACTTTATTAAGATCAGTCTTACGGCCTACTCGCTTACGGCCGTTCTCGGGGGTATTCTGATCTTCACCTTCCTCACGCTCTACCCTGCATTTTTTGGCTATCTGTCCAGTATTTTCCGTCCGGTCATGCACATCTATGCGTTGATGTTCGTGGCTGAGAGCGGCACCCTCTACATCTACTACTATGGTTGGGACAAGATGAAAGAGGGGTTCCTGAAGTGGATCCATCTGAGCATGTCGGTGATTTTGAACATCATCGGGACCTTGCTCATGTTCCTGGCGAATTCGTGGATCGGATTCATGATGTCGCCTGCCGGTGTTGACGAGCAGGGGCGGTTCCTCGGGAACATCTGGCACGTTCTTCATACGGCATTGTGGAATCCGCTCAACCTCCATCGCATCCTTGGCAACATGGCCTTCGGCGGTGGTGTGGTTGCGGCTTATGCGGCGTACAAGTTCCTGGCTTCGAAGACCGATGAAGATCGCGCCCATTATGATTGGATGGGCTACATCGCGATGGCGCTCGGTGTCGCGTTCTTGATCCCGTTGCCGTTTGCCGGCTACTGGCTCATGCGCGAAGTCTATGCATATCGTCAGCAGATGGGCATCACGCTCATGGGTGGATTGCTGGCTTGGCTCTTCATTATTCAGGCAACCATGATCGGCATCTTGTTCCTGAGCACAAACTACTATTTGTGGCAGGCGATGGGACGGATGCGCGGAGCGGAAAAGTATCAACGCTACATCAAGTATCTGGTGTTTATTCTCGCTTGCGGCTACTTGGTCTTTATTACGCCACACACGATGGTCATGACTCCGGCGGAGTTGAAGGCCATGGGCGGACAGCAGCATCCTGTGTTGGGTAACTACGGCGTTATGTCCGCGAAGAACGGCGGCATCAACGTCATTATCACTACCACGGTGTTGAGTTTCGTTTGGTATATGCGGGGTAACAAGGTTTCGACGGTCTCTTGGTCGAAATTTGGAAACATCTTCATGGGATGTTTCTTCTTCTTTGCCTACATCAACATCATCGGACTTGCGATTTACGGATACTATATCCCGGCAAACGTTCGAGTCGGATTGTCCGTCCCGCAGGTGGCGACCACGCTCTCCTGTCTCTTCTTCATGTTTGCGTTAAACAGCGTCATGATGAAGGGTGCCAAGCAGATGGGGCCGATCGAGTGGGGGAAGATTTCTGCCCGCTCGCAGTATGCGCTGATCATGTTGGCGACCGCGTTTACGTGGATGATGGGCTTGATGGGCTACATTCGTTCATCGGTCCGCCTCTTCTGGCACGTGAATGAGATCATGCGAGACAATTCACCATGGGCCTACACGCACACCGTCGGTTTTGCCGCGAACATGATTTCCTTCAATGTGTTGTTCTTCTGGATCAGCATTCTCTTTGTGTTCTGGCTTGGCAGTTTAGCGGCAAAGAAGGCGCCAGTTGATGCGAAGGCGGGGGTTCCTGGTAGTGCGCCTCAGCCGGCAGGTAGCCACTAACCATCTTATTGAGCAACTGGCTCAGGGGGAAGGCTGTGCAAACGCCTTCCCCCGGTGTAGCCGCAGGAGGTTAAAACCGTGGGCGATTTGATTAATCAAGCGCTAGAGATGGGGTGGCCGGCACTGGCGTTGCTGGCAGGCCTCTTAGTGTATTTCCAATTCTCAATCAGTGATCCCGCTGCAAAGAAGCGAGCCACACTCAAGACTATCATTGGGATGGCAGCGACGTTTCTCTTGTTTGTGGCGATCGTAAACTACACGCAGAACTTCTATGGCGAGAATCGGCTCTTGCCGGTTTCGCTCGTCATGATTACATCTGCCGCATTTATGGTGGCGATCTATTTCCCGAATTTTGGGGCCTTGCTCAAAATCGGCGGACTCATGTTTTTCGTGGCCGCCTTTCTCTCAGGTTATGGAAACTGGTTGCCGCAGGTAGAAGGCGGTTTCCCTCCGAAGGAAGAGAAGCTTGAATATAGCGGTATGACGGCGCAGCAGCTGGCCGATGAAGGCGAAAAGATTATTTTCGGTGGAGTTGGGAAGAATAAAGAGCAGGGTGCCATCGGCAAGGGCCAGTGTCCGCTGTGCCATGCTTTCCATGCGGGAATGTTGGGTGAACGTGCGCCCAATCTGAACGGTTTGCCAGAGCGCGCGGGCAAAGAGCGTCTGGAGGATCCGAAGTATTCGAAGGGCAATCCTGCAAAGCGTGAATATGCTCAAAAGGAAGCGTTCCCTGGATCCGGTACGGCAGAGAATGGTCAGGAGTATATTGCGGAATCCCATGCCTGCCCGAACTGCTACGTGGTGGCTGGTTTCGGTGTAAAGGGAACCAATGACAAGGAAAGCCCGATGCCGGCGATTCACAAGCCGCCGATATCGCTCAGCCTTGATGAGCTCGCAGCTGTCGATACCTGGTTATATGTCCGTGAGGGGCGAGACGCTCCGTCATTCGATGAAATCGTGAAGTCATACGAAAAATTTATTCCCGAAGCGGATCGGCCGAAGAAGCAGGAAGAAAAAACCGGTCCACCGAGCGCCCTTATGGCTGACGGGACCGAGCCTGTCGACCAGATATTTGCAAAGGCGCAGTGTGTATCTTGCCATACGATTCCTGGTATTCCGGGTGCGAATGGGACGATCGGTCCTAAGCTGGTTGAAGGGACGAATGCCCCTGGCCGCATAAAGGATAAGGATTATAAGGGAACGGCTAAGTCGACATCAGACTACATCATGGAGTCGATTGTCTCACCGAGTGCCTATGTGGTGAAGCCATTCCCTGACAATACGATGCCGAAAGTGTTTGGTCAGAAACTCAGTGCGGGAGCGCTCAAGAAAATCGTGGATTACCTCTCGCAAGTCTATGAGGGGAAAGAGCCTCCAAAGATTTCGTAACTGAGCTGTGAATCTTTTTAGACCAAAGGGAGTGAACCCATGAAAGCATTGATGTCAGTCGGCGCGCTGGTAGGGGCTATTGCGCTCCTCCTGCTAGTCGGGATGATCCTCGACGTCGTCCCGTCGAATACCGTCCGCTTAGTCGAAGGCTACATGCCTATTCAGATGTTGCTTGAGGTGGCCTGCTTCGTTGCCGGCTTTACCGGATTGAGCTATATGCTCAGTTCAATGGGCATGGCGGTTCCCCGGTTCTGGCAGGGAATCGGGTTCTGGGCGTTTGTGTTGCTCTATTTGAAGTTCCGCGTCTATCCGCCAATCCCGTTCAGCGTCCGCGCCATGTATGGGACGGTGTCTCTCGTCGCGGTCTTCATGTGGGTGTCCGCGAACGAGGACGACTGGAAGAAGTTTAAGCAGCCAATCATGAACGTCCTCGATGCCCAGAGTGGAGCAAACAAAATGCTCCGCTACGCGTATCTCGTTCTGATTCCAGTCCTTGTTGGTTTCACCTCCTTCAATGCGATGAAGCCAAAGTCCGAAGAGCCGATTGAGTTGCGTACGGTGCATCCGGCTCCTCCGGCCAGCACGAAGGTCCATGGTAAGACGTATACCCTCCAGACTTCCCAGAATCCTTACCGTGTCAACCCGGAAGGTAAGTTTGATCAGGAATATAGCAATAAGCTGATCGTCGAGCAGGGCATGGGGCGGTTGATGGCCCCTAACGCCAATCCGTGGGATGAAAAGAATCAGGGCTATCTGAAGTACGTGAAGGAAGGTGGAGAGATCTTCTTCCAGAACTGTCACTTCTGCCACGGAGACAATTTGAACGGTCGTGGTCTTCACGCCTTTGCATTTAACCCGATTCCTGCGAACTTTACCGATCCGGGCACAATCGCTCAGCTCCAGGAGACTTTCATTTTCTGGCGCGTCGCCAAGGGGGGTATTGGATTGCCGAACGAAGGTTTCCCCTGGGCCTCAGTTATGCCGCCATGGGAACAGCATTTGACCGTCGATGAGATCTGGAAGGTCATTTTGTTTGAGTACTGGCACACGGGTTACTACCCCCGGACCTGGGACTAAGCAGTCCTCTGGCATAACGGATAACCCTGGATTACGACATGAGGAAAAAAATGATGAATACGTCGATGGGCAAAAAAGCAGGGATCGTCCTTGCCTCGGCCTTTGGACTGGCGCTTTTCTCTGCCGGCCCGTTGGTCCTCACGGCTTCTGCTGAAGAAGTTCCGCAAGGGTTTAAGAAGGGTGAGTTGGCGCCAGAGCCGCCGGCCGACATGATCGAGGCCGGGAAGCGCGTCTACTTTACCAAGTGCGTCTGGTGCCATGGAGTCGATGGAGCCGGAGACGGGCCTGGCGCAGACCGACTCTGGCCGCGTCCGCGCAATTTCAACCAGGGCACATTTAAGATCCGGCATACGGCCAGCGGTGAGTTGCCGTTGTTCGATGCTAAAAAGCCGACCCCTGGCCAAAACGATCTTTTTGAGACGGTTACCCATGGCTTGCCAGGTTCTGCGATGCCTTCCTGGGAAGGTATCCTGACTGAAGAGCAGCGGCTACAGGTATTGGCATTCGTCACCACTCAATTGGTGAAGGATCGGAAGTTTACCGACAAGCAGTCAGAATCCCAGACGATTCTTCAACTGGCTGATTTGAAGCCGAAAGAGGCGACAGAGGAAAGTAAGAAGAGAGGCTCCGAGCTGATCGTTGAAAAGAAGTGCGTGGAGTGTCATGGCATGGAAGGCCGTGGCGATGGCAACGCCTTCAACCTGAAGGATGACTGGGGTTTCTCGATCCAGCCAGCCAATTGGCACAAGTGCTGGAACTTCCGTGGAAGCCGGCAGGATCCGTACAATGTGAAAAACATTTTCCGGACCTTCTCGACCGGAGTCAACGGTACGCCAATGCCGTCGTTTGCTGACAGCACGTCAGTCGATGATCGATGGGACATTGCCAACTTCGTGAATTCATTGTGTGAAAGAGACCCGGAAGGGAATCCGCTTCCGATCGATCCGTTGACGGACAAGCCGAAGATCAACTTCGTGGTCCCGTCAAATCCGGTCGAGGGGGAAATCCCGACAGACATCGAGAACGAAGCCTGGCAGAAAACCCAGAAGCGCATTATCGCCATGGGTGGTCAGATCACGCATAAGCCGCGGAATTTCGTGAACCGGATCGACGACATCTGGGTCCGTTCACTTTATAACGAAAAGTCGATTGTCTATTTGCTTGAGTGGGACGATCGCACCAAGAGTGTGGCCGAAGGGAAATTGCCCTGGGCTCCGACTCAGGTGAACGTTGATGTGAAGGAACAGGATCCGAAGACAGGTGAAGAAGGATCCATTGCCGCACATCAAAACAATTACGCGGTCTACAATGACGCGGTCGCCATCGAAACGCCGGTCAAGTGGCAGGATCTTCCTGCCCCGATTAAGCCGCGGTACCTCTTTGGAAGCAATGAGCAATATCCAGTGGATATTGTGAAGTGGGAAGCCGACGGATCTCTCCGGGCCTTCAAGGGAACCGGCTGGGATAAGGATTTCGAAGAGCGCGATAGCTATGAAGAGAATCTGAAGGTTCTCAAGTCTGAATGGAAGAACGGTCGTTGGTACGTCATGATTCAGCGTCCAGTCGGGAACAAGAAGGACCAGGATTATGACGAGGACACGCTGTTCGAAATGGGGAAATACATCCCGACCGTGTTCTTTGCCTGGGATGGTCATAACGGTGATGCAGGACGCAAGATGGCCGTCTCGGCTTTCTACTACACGTTCATGCAGCCGCCGACGCCCCGTGAAGTGTATATCTATCCGTTCGTTATTGCCGGCGGGATCGTGCTGTTGGAAGCATGGGTTCTGACGCGCCGCGCAAACAAGCGGAAGGGCAAGACGCTCTAAGAGCACTCTGTACTTGAGTGGCTGAGCAGCGCATGAAGGGGGTGGGGTAACCCACCCCCTTCGTGCTTTTACGCCATGAAGCGGTAGATCTGTATGAATGTAACGGGAGTCGTGCTGGCCGGCGGCAAGAGCCGACGGATGGGGGAGGATAAGCGTTTCCTGACGGTAGGGGAGGAGACGTTACTGACGCGAACCACCTCGGTCATGGCTCAACTATTTCCTGAAGTGCTGGTGATTATTGCGCAGGATAGTCCATCGCTCACCGTCTCTGGATGCATCGTTCACAGAGATCTCATTGCAGATTGCGGGAGCCTGGGTGGCCTCTACACCGGTCTGGCAAAGGCCACTGGGCAGCGCATCTTTGTGGTGGCCTGTGATATGCCGTTTCTGAATCCAGACATGATCCAGTGGTTTGTTGACCGCGATCCCGCAGCCGATATCGTGATGGCCCGGTTGCCGACCGGTCTGCAGCCTCTTCACGCTCTCTATAGTAAACGGGCAGTGCCTGTCCTTGAGCGTATGGCCACCACGCATGCCCTGAAGATCCAGCAGATCGCCTCTGAGCCTTCACTCCGCACAACCGTCGTCTTGCCCGCTGAGTGGGGCGAGCGGGACGCACTTGCCCAATCGTTTCAGAATGTGAACACACCGGCCGACCTTGAAGCGGCGAGAGCCGCGCTCCGTAACCGCTCATTGACTCAATAATGCCTGCATTCCAGCGCACTATCGTGGTGATTCATCCCGGTGGATTGGGTGATGTTCTCCTATCTCTTGGTGCATTGGCAGCCATGCGGGCTTATTCCCCGCACCATGCGATCGTTCTGCTTGCAGGATCAGAAGTGGGGCAACTACTGGTTCACTGCGGAGTGATCGATCAATCTTTGCCGATTGAGTCAAGTCAGTTGAGCGCTCTTTTTACCGGAGAAGGACAGCTCTTGGACGACCAGCGGGGAGTTTTCCGACGGTGCGATCTTGTTGTGGCCTGGCTCAGTGATCAAACGGGGTCGTTGCGACGCACCATGCAGGAGCTCGGGATTCCACGTGTGATTCTGCGATCACCGGCTTCAACGGAAGGTCCTCACCAAAGCGAACGATTTATCCAGACTTTGCAGGGAGAATTCCCTGTTGATGCAAGACCCCCACTCCGCCTTCATCTTCCCGAGCAAGTGCTCCAGTCTGGAGTGGATGCTCTCCGTGCCATCGGGATCATGCAAAGTGTGCCTCTGATCGTGTGCCACCCGGGAAGCGGAAGCAGGCACAAGTGTGTGCGAGCGGATACGTGGGGCATGCTCATTCGGGGATGTCGGGCACGGCAGCTTACGCCCGTGGTGGTATTAGGGCCCGCCGATGAGCAAGCCGAGACGGCCATCCGGGAGCAGGGTGTTCCTGAGTTGCCGATTCTTCGCCCCCGGTCCGTCATGATGCTCGCCGCGATCCTGGCGCAGACACAGGGGTATATCGGCCACGATTCTGGGGTGACCCATCTGGCTGCCCTGCTGGGTGTGCCGACGGTGGCGATGTTCGGGCCAACTGATGAGCAACGATGGGCTCCTCTCGGGGTGCATGTGACTGTCGTGAGGGGAGGACGCTGCACGTGCGTGGACTGGGATGCTGTGCGAGCCTGCACGGAAAAGTCTTGTCTGAATGTGAAGCCGGATGAGGTATTTGAAGCGCTCGATGCCATCGATTTCCGCTACCGTCGGGTAACAAATTCCTGACGGCTCACCTTGTCACGCTATGTACCATATGCTACAGTGCAAAATTGTTTTTCTCTTTCTTCTCTAAGGACTTAGGAGATTTTGTGACGCAGGGGCTCGTGCAAGAACAGGTGGCGAATGCGGTCCAAGGAGCTCTCTCCGACGCAAAGGCCAAGGGACAATTGAAAATCGAGTCCTGGCCCACCGTCACCCTGGATGCCCCCAAGCGTCCGGAGTGGGGCGACCTCGCCACGACCGTTGCCATGTCTCTTGCCGCCTCAGAGAAACGTGCACCCCATGACATTGCTCAAATCATTGCCGATAATCTGTTGACCCGTGATCAATTGTTCGAGCGAGTTGAGATTGTCCGGCCAGGTTTTCTCAACCTGACCGTGAAGCCTGCCATTTGGTTAGAAGTTTTACGGGACATCGAGCGGAAAGGTGCGGCCTATGGCACGTCCGTGGTCGGAGTCGGGAAGCGCGTGTTGGTCGAATATGTCAGCGCCAATCCTACCGGGCCGTTGCACGTCGGTCATGGTCGAGGCGCCGCGGTTGGTCAAGCATTGGCCAGACTGTTGAGAGCGGTCGGATACGACGTGGTCAGCGAATACTACATCAATGACGCCGGCCGACAGATGAAACTCTTAGGCGCCTCTGTGTATGCGCGGTTGCAGGAACTTGCCGGGACGCCCGTCACGTTTCCGGAAGAAGGCTACCACGGCGAGTATATCCGTCTCGCGGCCGAGCAGATTCAGGCATCAGACGGGGCGACGCTGGCGACGCTGTCTCCGGCGGAGGCCGAGCAACGCTGTCGTGACCTGGCCTATCGGACCCTGCTGCAGCGCATTCGTGAGGATCTGTCGACGTTAGGCATTGAGTTTGAGTCCTGGTTCAGCGAAGCCTCGCTCATTGCGTCCGGCGCCGTCGAGCGGGCCTTTGCAGAGCTGAAGAGTCAGGACCTGCTGTTTGAGGAAGACGGGGCCTGGTGGTTTCGCTCGTCACGATTCGGTGATGAAAAGGATCGTGTCGTCCGCAAAAAAGACGGCGAATGTACCTACCTGGCTTCCGACATCGCCTATCATCGCGACAAGCTCCAACGGGGCTATGACCTTTTGATCGATGTCTGGGGAGCCGATCACCACGGATATATTCCGCGCATGCAGGGGGTCATTCAGGCCTACGGACATCCGAAAGAGCGGCTACAGGTCGTGCTGGTGCAGCTCGTGAAGTTGTTGCGAGGCGGCGCCGAAGTCAAAATGTCGAAGCGTTCCGGCGAATTCATTACGATGCGCGAGGTGATCGACGAGGTGGGTGTCGATGCCGCCATGTTCTTCTTTCTCATGCGGGATTCGAAAACGCATTTGGATTTTGATTTGGAGCTGGCCAAGCAGCGGTCCTCGGATAACCCCGTCTATTATGTGCAGTATGTCCATGCCAGGATCGCGAGCCTCTGGCGGGTGGCTGCGGCGCGTGGGATCGCCTGTCCGACGGCGTCGGAAGCCGATCTGACGGTGCTGACCGATCCCGACGAGCTGGCGTTGATCCGGAAGCTCTCGATGTTTCCCGAAGTGCTGGAGGCAAGCGCGCTGGCGTTTGAGCCGCATCGCCTGACCTACTATCTTCAGCAGCTGGCGGCCCTGTTGCACACCTTTTACAACAAGCATCGGATTCTCCCTCCGGCGGCTGATCTGGAGACCGGTGACGCGCCGGTGACGGAGGAGATTTCTCCCAGGACGACAGCGGCCAGGCTGGTGTTGATGCGATCGGTGCAGCAGGTGGTAAAAAACGGATTGACCGTCTTGGGAATTTCAGCTCCCGAGCAGATGTAACGGAACGTCACCGCACGATGATGCAGTTTACTATCAGGCAGCAGGACCGACAGACCAAGGGGCGGCTGGGACAGCTCCGCACCGCCCGTGCCGTCATCGACACGCCTGCGTTCATGCCGGTAGGTTCGTTGGGGCCGGTGAAAGGGCTGGAGCCGGAGGATCTCCACGATCTTGGGTTCAGGCTCATGCTGAATAACGCGTACCATCTCTACTTGCGGCCTGGACATAAAGTCGTGGCGGAGTTGGGCGGGCTGCATGCCTTTACCGGATGGCCGGGCGCGATTCTGACCGACAGCGGCGGGTTTCAGATTTTCAGCCTGGCGAAACTCTGCAAGATCACCGACGAGGGGGTGACCTTTCAGTCGCACATCGACGGCTCGACACATTTCATCACGCCAGAAACGGCGATTGAAATCGAAGAGGCGCTTGGCGCTGATATCATCATGGCGTTCGATCAATGTGTCGCCCTGCCGGCATCGCGCGCGGCGATTCTGGATGGAGTGCAGCGGACGACGTCGTGGGCGAAACGCTGTCAGGCGAGTCGGCGGCGGAACGATCAGGCGCTCTTCGGCATTGTCCAGGGCGGGCTGGAAGCCGATCTCCGGAGACAGTCGGCCCAGGAGCTGGTGGCGCTGGATTTTGAAGGCTATGCCATCGGCGGACTCTCCGTCGGGGAGAGCAAAGCCGACATGTATGCGATGCTGGATGTGACCGCTCCGGAATTGCCGGAAGCCAAGCCGCGCTATTTGATGGGGGTGGGCCTTCCGGAGGATCTCATCGAAGGAGTGGCTCGCGGGGTCGATCTATTCGATTGCGTGGTGCCGTCCCGTCATGGGCGAACAGGATGGCTCTTTACCGGCTTCGGGCGGGTCTCCATCAAACAGGCGCAATACAAACGGGACGAACGGCCGATTGATCCGGACTGTGGATGTTCGGTGTGCAAGCGCTATTCGCGGGCCTATCTGCATCACCTCTTCAACGTGAAGGAAATGCTCGGGGCGCGACTGAATACGATCCACAATCTTTGGTACTTTGCTGATTTGATGCAACGGGTACGCTCGTCGATCGAGCGGGGAACATTTCTCACAATGCGCGAGGAGTTTTATCGCGCGCGGGCGGAAGCCGAGCGGGTCGGCGGCGCGACGGCAGTCGCTGCGCAGGAACCGCGGGCCGGCCTCGACTAGCGTAAGGGGAGCCAGATTTATGATGATGGTCGTGATGGCGTCGGTGGCGTGGGCTGAGGGTCCCGGGGGCGGCGGGAGCACGTCGAGCTCGTTGCTCTCGTTGGTGCCGTTTGTGCTGATTTTTGTGATCTTCTATTTCCTGCTGATTCTGCCGCAGCAGAAGCGGCAAAAGCAGCAGAAGGCGATGCTCGATGATCTGAAGAAGGGCGATAAGGTCATCACGGCCTCGGGCATCTGGGGGACCATCACGAATCTCGGAAAAGAGACGGTGACGTTGCAGATTGCCGACAATACCAAGGTCAAGATTCAGAAAGAGCATATTGCGAAAATACGGGCGGAAGACGACGACAAAGAGTAGTCGGGTGACGGTAATCACAAGAGGATGCTCAAACAGGCTGCCCAGCAAGGCCGCAGCAAGCGAAGAGGCGAGGCGTACGCAGCGGTACGGTGAGCCTCTGAGCGCGGCGAGAACGACGCTGGCGGGCTGTTTCAGCATCCTGCAAGAGAGGGTGGCGGAGACATGAAAAAAGTTGGTGGACGGTTTGCATTGCTCGCGCTGGTAATTGTGCTGTCGGTGGTGTTCTTTCTGCCGTCGTACAAGCCGTTGTATCAGGCCTTGCCCGACTGGGCGCGGAAGATTTTGCCGGATAAGGGTATCACGCTGGGGCTGGATCTCCAGGGCGGCATTCACATGGTGATGGAGGTCGATGAAGACCGGGCAGTCGAGATTGCCGTCGAGCGATCGGTGAACTCCCTTCAGGACCTGTTGGTCGACAAGAAGCTGCCGGCAGAATCGGTGAAACGGACGGCGTCGAATCAAATCACCATTCAGTTTGCCAATGCCGAGTTGAAGGCGCAGATCCAGAAGCTCTCGGAGGAGTATCCCACCTTCTTTGAAGTAGATACCGTCGGATCGGCCAACAGCCTCGTCTGGGAATTGCGCGAGACGGAGATCAAGCGGATCAAGGATTCAGCGATCAATCAGGCGCTCGAAACCATCCGGAACCGCATCGACCAGTTCGGCGTCTCTGAGCCATTGGTGCAGCGCCAGGGCCTGAAGCAGATTGTCGTGCAGTTGCCGGGTGTCAAAGAGCCGAAGCGGGCGAAGGACCTCATTAAGGAAACGGCCCTGCTCGAGTTCAAGATGCTCGACGAAGACAATCAGATGAAGATGGACTTCCCTGCCCGTATCCCGAAGGAAAAAGAAGCCGAGGTGTTGGCGCAGTTCCAGGGCAAGGTACCGGAGGGCGATCAGATCCTGTTCGAACACCAAATCGACAAAGACACCGGCCGTGAATTCCGCACGCCCTACCTGGTCAAGAAACGGGTCATGCTCACCGGCGATGTGTTGAGCGACGCGCGGGTCTCGATCGGGGAGTTCAACGATCCCTATGTCTCCATCACGTTCGATGCCAAAGGCGGACGGGAGTTTGAACGGATTACCGGCGAGCACATCAAGAAGCGCATGGCCGTTGTGCTCGACAACACGATCTATTCCGCTCCGGTGATTCAGGACCGGATCTCCGGTGGACGGGCCCAGATCACCGGGACGTTCAGCACACAGGAAGCCAACGATCTGGCCATCGTGCTGCGGGCCGGTGCGCTGCCGGCTCCATTGAAGATCATTCAAGATCTCACCGTCGGGCCGTCGCTCGGCCAGGACTCCGTCGATCAGGGTGTGAAATCCACCTTCATCGCCGGAACCCTGGTGGTGGTGTTCATGATTGTGTACTACCGGCTGTCCGGAGTGATCGCCGATTTCGCATTGTTGCTGAACCTGGTCTGCCTGCTCGGAGCGCTGTCGGCTCTGAATGCGACGCTGACCCTGCCGGGCATCGCGGGTATCGTACTGACCATCGGAATGGGGGTCGACTCCAATGTGCTGATCTTCGAGCGCATTCGCGAAGAGCTGCGTGCCGGGAAAGCCGTGCGTCTGGCGGTGGACGGCGGCTATGACAAGGCGCTGCTCACGATCATCGACGCGCACGTGACGACATTGATCACCGGCGTGGCTCTGTTCTTGTTCGGCACCGGGCCGATCAAGGGATTTGCCGTCACGTTGTGCTTGGGGATCGCGATCAATCTGTTCACGGCCTTTGTCGGAACCAAGGTCGTGTTTGACCTACTGAACCAAGGAAAGAAAGTGGATACGCTCAGCATCTAGCATTGACGCTGATAGCGGAAGACTGAAAGCTGAACGCGACGAAAAGGGAGTGAGCATGTTAGAGATTCTTGGAAAAACGAATTTCGATTTCATGGGCAAACGCAAACTGTCTTTTGCGTTCTCGGGCGTCATGGTGCTGCTCGGGCTCATCGCGATCGTGCAGATCGCGCGGGGCGCGGCCAATCTCGGCATCGACTTCGCCGGCGGAACGGCCGTGCAACTGAAGTTCGACCAGGCCATCCACATCGATGAAGCGCGGAAAGCACTGGAGTCGAACGGGGTCGGCGATGCGGAACTGCAGGAATTCGGGCAGGACAACAAGCTGCTCGTCCGCGTGAAAGCCTCGACGACGATCGAGGAGAAAACGGCGGAACGGGTCATGGCGATCTTTACCAAGGAGTTTCCGAACAATAAGTTTACGGTGGATTCTTCGACCGAGATCGGACCGACCATCGGCAAGAAACTCCAGGAAGATGCGCTCATCGCGATCGTCATCTCCTTTGCCGGTATCATTATGTACATCGCGGCCCGGTTCGAGTTGCGTTTCGGTGTCGCGGCTGCTCTGGCCACGTTTCACGACGTGCTGGCCGTGCTCGGAGCCTTCTATCTGTTGGATAAAGAAATCACTTTGCTTGTGGTGACGGCGCTCTTGACCCTGGCCGGGTACTCGTTGACCGACACCGTCGTGGTGTTCGACCGGATCAGAGAAAATTTGAAATTGCGTCGGCGTGACACCGAAGAGGCGACGATCAACAATGCGGTCAATCAGGTCCTCAGCCGGACGATCGTGACGAGTTTGACGGTGGTCATTGTGCTCGTTCCCTTGACCCTGGCCGGCGGCGAAGTCTTGCATGATTTTTCGCTTGCCCTCCTTAGCGGCGTCATTTTCGGGACCTACTCCTCGGTGTTCGTGGCCAGTCCATTGCTCCTGCTCTGGCCGGGTGCCAGCGGACGGATATTGAAGCGGAGCTAGCGGGATGGGGCGCTCATTCGCCGGTGGTGATGCGCCGGGCGCCGCTCATGTTTGGCGTGTGCCATATTCTTAGGTACGACGACGGTCTGTGGCTGCCGGAGGTTTCCGTCCGCATCCTCCTTGGGGCATCAGTATGAAACTCTGGAGTCGGTCTCACAGTCTCCAGCAGAAAATCATCACGGCGATCGTGATGGTGGGTCTCCTGCCACTTAGTCTCTCTCTCCTGCTCAGTTACGTGGAAGAACGGCGGGCGCTCCGCGAGGCCATCGGCGCCAACTTCAAAGAAGTGGCGGTCGAGGCGTCGCGTCGGACCGAGATGCACGTGACGCGCGGGATCAACGAAGCGCAGCAACTCGGGACCACTCCCTTCCTTCGCACAGCCGTCACGGAATCGAACCGTACCTATGAGGGCAAGGACGAGCGTGCGATCGATGCCATGATCAAAGACTGGCAGCAACGCTGGCGCCAGCGCGACACCCGCAGTGAGTTCCCGCTGTTCATCAACCGCATCGTCACGAATTACCTCATCCGCTGGCACGATATCCGGAAATCAGACTATGTCGGGATTCTGGTCACAGATGCCCGCGGCGCCCTCGTCGTCAGTTCGATTCCGCAAGTAGAGTATTTCTACGGCAAGACGCCCTGGTGGACGGCGGTGGTGAAGTCGCAAGTGTCCCGTCCTTACGTCAGCGATATCGCCTTCGATCCGGCCTTCGGGACGCACGTTGTCGTGGTGGCGGTGCCGATTATTGAGGACGGCGGCCGGGGAGTCATCGGTGCAGTCACCATTCTGCTCCGGCGCGATACGCTGTTCCATTCGATCGGAGAAGTGTCGATCGGCTCATCCGGCCACGCGATGCTCTTCAATTCCGACGGCGTCTCGCTGATTTGTCCGGTGCTGTCGCCGGAAGAACATACGGTGACGCCGGAACTGGTCCGGACAATCGTGCAGGACAAGGCCGGTTGGGCCATCGCGCCCGATGACTCCCATGGCAGTCACAATGCCTTGATCGGGTTCGCTCCGGTGCGGTTCAGCGAACCCTTGGCGCCGGGCAGTATGGGCGGCAAGCAATGGGTGACGGTCATTCGGCAGGATCCTGAAGAGACCTATGCGCCGTTGATGCGCCTTGTCGGCCGGGTGTTGCTGTATGGAGTATTGGTGTTCGCCGTGCTGGTCGGTACCGGTTTGATTGTAGCCAGGCGGATCGCCCGGCCGATCAAAATCTTGCACGATGGTGTTTTGGAGATTGCCAGTGGCCGGCTCGATCAGACGTTGCAGATCCGGACCGGCGATGAGATTGAACACCTGGCCGGGGCCTTCAACCAGATGGCCGCCAATCTGAAGTTGTCGTTTACGCAAATCGAACAGCGGATGCTCGAGGTGCGCCGGTTGGAAGAAAAGTACCGGGACCTGATCGAGCACTCTCCGGAAATGATCTATCAGCTGGATCGGGCGGGGCGGTTTGTCCATGTGAATCAGACCGGGCTGGAGAAGCTCGGGTACAGTCTCGACGAGATGTTGGCCATGCGGCTTTGGGACGTGGCGCCGCCGGACCAGGCCGGTCACATCCTGAGTTATCTTGAGCGGCTCATGGTGAAGGGCCGCAACACGATTGAAACGATTTTTCTCGCGAAGGATGGCCGCCAGATCGATGTGGAGATCCATGCGACGGCGTTGTTCGACCAGGAGGGGGGCGGGATCGTCCATACGCGCGCGTTCGTACGGGACGTGACCGAGCGGCATCAGTTGGAGCGGCAGCTCCAGCAATATACGAGCAAACTCGAAACGGCCGTGTCCGAGCGGACGCAGCAGTTGGTCGCGTCGCAAGCGCGGTACAAGGCGCTCTTCGACCTCGTGGCCGACTCCGTCTTCATGGTGGATCGTGACGGGAAGATCGTGGCGGTCAATCAGCGGGAAGAGCAGGCCTTGGGATATTCGGAATCGTCGGTCGTCGGCCGGAGCATCTTCGACATTGCCCTGCCCCCGTTTCGCGAGGGGGTCCGCGCGTTGTTGATGGAATTGGCCGGAGGGCAGCGGCAGGTCCCTACCCACGAAATCGCCGTGCGTACAGCCGCCGGTGTCGAGACACCGGTGGAAATGGATCTGATTCGCACCGGCGCCGCCGAGGCCCCGTTGATTATGGTGCAGCTGCGCGACATCACCGACCGGAAGCGGATGGAGCGGCAGCTACGGTCCTACCGGGATGAGCTGGAAGTCAAAGTGCGGGAGCGCACGAAGGAAATCGAAGAGACGAAGCAGTACTTAGAGAACCTGCTCGAAAATGCGAACGATGTCATTTACACGTTAGACACTGAGCAGCGCTTCACCTACGTCAACAGTAAGATTGAAGCCTGGGGGTACCGGAAAGACGATCTCATCGG
>JACOEJ010000050.1:22635-25636 GCA_024998645.1 Nitrospira sp. | reverse complement strand
GTCCGTTCCGTGACGATCCGCCGCCTTTGTTTGTTGCCATGGCAGGTCCTTCTCAATAAAGTGCTTATGCCGTTGCAATGCCGGTGATGCGCAGGCTCGTAAAGCCCTGACGATGCCCGCGTGTGCGCCGGTAGTTCTTGCGTCGCTTCTTCTTGAATACGGTGATCGAGCGGGTGCGTCCGTGCCGGACGATTTCCGCTGTGACTTTCGCGCCCTTCACCAGAGGTTGTCCGATGACCACCCCGCCGTCTCCGTGCACGAGCCGGACTTGGTCGAGCTCAATCGTTGATCCCACATCGCCTTCAAGTGTGGCCACCTGCAACAGTGACCCAGACTCGACTCGATACTGTTTCCCGCCTGTTTCAATAATCGCGTACATGTCCTATGTCTCCTCCAAAGCAGAACGGCTCATATAGCAGAGGGGTGATCCGAGTGTCAAGCGAATGACCGGGACTTCCCTCAGAACCCGTCCATTGTTGTGACTGGTGCAGGCTCCTTCCTTCCCCCTTTTGGGGGCTAGGAGGGCGTCAGTCATTGGCTGTACTCTGAGGCTCTCCCAAACAGCCGTACGACCGGCTATGTATACCAGACTTTTACCTGGCGAGGTGAGCGACATGCCCCAAGCGACACGATTTGTTATTCGAACCTACCATCGTATTCCGGTCCGCTGTCTCCTCTATTACATGGGGGGAGAGTTTCTCGGTAAGGGGACGGTGGTGAATATGTCGCGGAACGGGATGCGTGTTCTGGGTGATCATCAGGTGGTGCCCGGCATGGAGCTCGTCCTGCGTCTCTCGCTTCCTGATAAAGACGAGCCCGTGGAGATTCAGCGTGTGGTGGTCCGATGGGTTCGCGGTCTGCTCTTCGGAGCCAAGATTGTGACGCTGGCTCCGGATGGTGAGGAGCGGGTGGGGAGCTTCTTGAGCGCCAGACTGCGCTCTTATTGCGCCTCGTCCTAGCTATCCTTTCCACAGCAGGGTATTCCTCCGAACAAAGTGCACAAGGAGGCTTGGGCTTGCTTGACCCCTATCAAGGCCCAGGCTATAGTTTGCGCTCGTTTTCGCCGCCAGTGGTGATTCGTTTACAGAGGAGTGTTCGTCGATGTTAGAGCCTGTTGACAAGATCTGGATGGACGGCAAGTTGGTTCCGTGGGCTGAGGCCAACGTCCATATTCTGACGCATTCCCTGCACTATGGATTGGCAGCATTCGAGGGAATCCGTTGCTACAAAGGCAAATCGGGGTCTGCTATTTTTCGGCTTCAGGAGCATGTCGACCGTCTGTTTGATTCTGCGCATATCGGGATGATGGAGATGCCGTACGATCGTAAGCAGATTGCTGAGGCGATTGTGGAGACGGTACGGGCGAACCGGCTCGATGCCTGCTACATTCGGCCCTTGGTCTACATCGGTTATGGGGCGATGGGCGTGCATCCCGGCAACAATCCGATCAGAGTGGCGGTGGCCGCCTGGCGGTGGGGGGCTTACCTCGGGGACGAGGCTTTGGCCAACGGGATGCGTGCGCGGGTATCTTCCTTCACGCGGCATCATGTGAACGTGTCGATGACGCGGGGGAAGATTTCCGGGTACTACGTGAATTCAATCCTGGCGAAGCGCGAGGCCAAAGCGGATGGGTACGATGAAGCCATCATGCTCGATCCTGAGGGCTACGTGGCCGAAGGCACGGGTGAGAATATTTTCATCGTGCGTCGCGGGAAAATCAAAACCACGCCCTTGACGTCCATTCTTGAAGGCATTACGCGAAACTCGATTATCGACATGGCGCGCGAACGCAATATCCCTGTGACGGAAGAACGGTTTACCCGCGACGAAATGTACCTGGCCGACGAAGTCTTTGTGACCGGCACAGCGGCCGAGCTGACGCCGGTGCGGGAAATCGATAATCGGCGAATCGGAGCGGGCAAGCCTGGCCCCGTCACTCTCGCCTTGCAGAAGGCCTTCTTTGCCATCGTGCGCGGGGAGGATCCTGCGCACGAATCCTGGATTACCCGCATCTGACGATTCTGTCGAGCTCTGCAACGGCACAGTCGATAGCCCGACTTGGTGGGCTTACCCGAGAGGTGATTTGCCGCAGAGTCTAGGTATGAGAACAACGTAGTGAGGCCCGCCTGCGAGTCTTCGCAGGCGGGCCTCACTATATCGACTGAACGTAATAGTTGTCTAAAGACGTTGGATTAATGCGCCGCTGCTGGAGCATCTCCTGCCGGATGCGACTCTGTCGCGGGGGTCGGAGGAGTCGCAGGGGCGGACGATGTTTCTTTGGGCTTGAGATCGATCACCGTCGAGGCGAAGTTCCGCTGCTTGGCGAGAATGGCCAGGCTGAAGGACGTCAGCATAAATACGGCGGCTACACCGACTGTCAGTTTGCTCAAGAAGTTCGCAGGGCCGCGGCTCCCGAAGACGGTCTGACTCGAGCCGCCGAAGGACGCGCCGATTTCTGCTCCCTTTCCTGATTGCAGCAAAATTGCGCCGATCATCAGAAAGCAGACGAACACATGAAGAATCACTACCAGCGTATACAACATGCTTAATGCCCCGTTCGTTTTTGTGCGAGAGCAGTGATACTAGCAAAGGATTCGACCTGGAGGCAAGCCCCACCGACCAATGCTCCGTCGATTTCAGCGGATGCAAGAAAGCCGGTCACATTTTGTGGTGTGACGCTTCCGCCATAAAGAATTCTGGTCCCCTCTGCAATAGCAGAAGACCATTCCTGCTGCAACAATTGTCTGATCGTCTGATGCACTGGAATTGCCTGTTCCGGAGATGCGGCTTTCCCCGTTCCGATCGCCCAGACCGGCTCGTAGGCGATCGTCAGCATCGCCAGTTGTGTCGTATTAAACCCTGCCAAATTTCCCTTGAGTTGTCCGGTGATGATCTCTGTCGTGCGCCCCGCTTCACGTTGGTCTAATGATTCACCCACGCAGAGGATCGGCTTGAGCCCATGCCGGAAGGCTGCGGCCAGTTTCTTCTGTATGACGTCGTC
>JACOEJ010000050.1:12080-22535 GCA_024998645.1 Nitrospira sp. | reverse complement strand
AGCGCAACCAGGCCGGGGAGTTGTTTGCCTTCCAGAAGTTCGAGGGCCGCGCCACCGCCGGTTGAAATGAAGGAGATGCTGTCCGATTCTCCTGCGCGGTGAACGGCCATGGCGGTTTCACCGCCACCGACGATCGTCAGTGCGTAGGCGTTGCCGACGGCATGGGCGATTGAAAGAGTGCCGCGGGCGAAGGCATCGATTTCGAACATTCCCATGGGACCGTTCCAGAGAATTGTTTTGGCATCCTGCAGGGCTTCGCTGAACAATTTTACGGACGCCGGTCCGATATCCAGGCCATACCAGCCTTTGGGAATTTCCTGCACGGGAACAATCTTCGTTTCGGCCCCGGGCTCACGGCTGGCAGCGACGACGCAATCAACGGGAAGATAGAATTTCACTCCACGGGAAAGGGCATGCTCCTCAATACCTCTTGCAAAGTCGAGCATGTCTTTTTCGACGAGGGAGTTGCCGATTTCCAGGCCCTTGGCCTTCAAGAAGGTGAAGGCCATGCCGCCGCCGATGATGACCTTGTCGACGCGTTTTCCCAGGTTTTCGATGACGCCGATTTTCCCGGATACCTTGGCGCCGCCGAGGATGGCGACAAACGGTCGCACGGGGTTTGCCACGGCGCCTTCCAGATACTCGATTTCTTTCTTCAGGAGCGCACCGGCGGCCGAGGCTTTGATGAACTTGGTAATGCCGACCGTCGAGGCGTGAGCCCGGTGGGCGGCTCCGAAGGCGTCGTTCACGAAGACATCGCCCAGGGCCGCGAGGGCTTTTGCGAAGGCGTCATCGTTCTGTTCTTCACCGGGGTGAAAGCGAAGATTTTCCAGCAGCATCACGTCGCCTGGATTCATTTTTGCGACCAGTTTCTCGACGGCGGGACCGATACAGTCCGGTGCAAAAATCACCTCTTTACCGAGCAGCCGGCTCAGCCGCTTAGCCACCGGGGCCAAGCTGTATTTGGGGTCAAAGGCTCCCTTGGGGCGTCCCAGGTGCGAGCAGAGAATAACCATGGCGCCTTCGTCAACGACGCGGTTTATCGTCGGCAGTGTTGAACGGATGCGGGTGTCGTCGGTGATTTGGAGCGATTCATCGAGGGGGACGTTAAAGTCCGCGCGGATGATGACGCGCTTCCCACGCAGCTTTACGTCATCGATAGTTTGTTTCCGCAAGTTCATGAGAGCTCCTTTACAGGCTTTCGCGGCAGGTCGCGCTCAGATGTGCATGCCACGTGAACGCCGAATCGCCCGCGCGCTACTTCCCTTTGGCCCGTTCAGCTGTGAACTTGATCAAGTCCCGCACGCGGCAGGAATAGCCCCACTCGTTGTCGTACCAGGCGGTGACCTTGACCATCCGCTTGTCGATTACATTCGTGAGTGGTGCATCCACGGTCGCTGAATGGGGGTCGCCATTTTTGTCGATGGAGACAATCGGAGCTTCTGAGTAAAGCAAGATGCCTTTGAGCGGGCCATCGGCCGCTTTTTTGAACGCGGCATTCACTTCGGCAATGGTGCAATCCTTCTCGGTTTCCACCGTGAGATCAACCAGGGAGACGTTCGGGGTCGGGACGCGAATGGCCAACCCGTCCAATTTGCCTTTCAACTGGGGGATGACCAGATGGAGTGCCTTGGCCGCGCCGGTGCTGGTCGGAATCATCGACATGCCGGCCGCCCGCGCGCGTCGCAGATCCTTGTGCGGGAGATCGAGTAATTGCTGATCGTTGGTGTAGGAGTGGATCGTCGTCATGACGCCATGCTTGATGCCGAAATTTTCCAACAATACTTTGGTGACCGGGGCGAGGCAGTTGGTCGTGCAGGAGGCATTGGAAATAATGTGATGGGTCTTCGGGTCGAACGTGTTGTCGTTCACACCGAGCACGATCGTCACATCCGGATCGGTCGCGGGGGCCGAGATAATTACCTGCTTGGCTCCGGCAGATAAATGTTTGCCGGCACCTTCACGATCGGTGAAGCGGCCCGTCGATTCGATGACCACGTCGACGTTCAGTTCCTTCCACGGGAGTTCCTTCGGATCCTTGATGGCCAGCACGCGGATCGGCTTGCCATCGACGATAATCTGATCGTCCTTGGCTTCCACACTGGCGTCGAGGGTGCCATGTACAGAGTCGTATTTCAAAAGATAGGCGAGCGTCTTCGCATCCGTGAGGTCGTTGATGGCGACAAATTCCAGAGCCGGGTCTCCCAGGGAAGCCCGTAATACGTTTCGCCCGATACGTCCAAATCCATTGATTCCTATGCGAATAGCCATGTCGTCATGTCCTTTACTGAATAGCAAACCGGTCGCAGATCACCGGCAATCGTGTTCGCGATAGTATCGGCGGTCTGAACCCTTGTCAAGCTATACGAAGGTAGGAATACGTGAAGAAACCCCAGCATTTGAGGCGCTTTTGCGAAAATCGACCTCAGTAGAAACAAGGGGGTGCCCTGTGCAAGCCGGGTTGCTTCTCCGGATCTCTCTTCGCTAGAGTTCCGACTGGAAAGATGATGTTTTGGAGCTGAGGTACGGATGGCGGATACGTTGTCAGAGAAAGCTGCGCAGGCGTTGGAGTGGCCGAAGGTGCTTGAGTGTCTGGCGCGAGGGGCCCAATCCGTCCTGGGGGCCGCACGTTGTCGGGCGATGGCTCTGGACAATGATCTGGAGGTGCTGGCGAGGCGTCAGCAGGAGACGACGGAGTGGTTGCGGCTGAGCGATGGGAGCGATCCGGCCCCGGTGTTGTCGTTTCCGGATACGCGCGAGTTAGTCGAACGGGCCAGGAAGGGAGGCGTGCTGGAGGCGCTGGAGTTGCGGGACTGCGGACTCGTTTTGACGCGGATGGACGAGGTCGCTCGCTTTTGCGCTCGCCATGTACACGAGGTCCCGATGGTGATGGCTCTGGCAGAAGGCCTGCAGTCGACTCGTGAGCTTCAGCATATTACGCGGGCGCTCGATGCCGCGATTCAGCCCGATGGGGCGATCAAAGAATCGGCCACGCCGGAGTTGCGACGTCTTACCCATGCGGCGCAGGAGCTGAAGCAGCGTATGCGTGAGCAGCTGGATCGGATTCTGCATTCCAGTCGATATGAGGAGGTTCTCCAGGAATCGTATTTCGCTCAGCGGGAAGGCCGCTATGTGTTGCCGGTGAAGGCGGATATGCGAGGGCGTATGCCGGGGATTGTGCACGATGTGTCGGCCAGCGGCGCGACGGTATTTCTCGAGCCGCGCGAGTTGGTGGAATTGAACAACTCGATCAAGGTCGCCGATCTTGAAATCGAGCGAGAAGTGCGGCGAATCCTGCGTGAACTCACGCTCCTGGTTGCCGGGCAGGCAGACGCATTGCAGGCCGGGGTCGAGGTGCTCGCGGAGCTTGATTCCGTGCAGGCGAAGGCGGCGTTCAGCCGGCGGCTCACGGCCAATCCTGTGACGCTGAATGACCAGGGGCGGGTCATGCTGAAACAGGCGCGGCATCCGCTGTTGATACTGGCAAAAGATGACGTCGTGGCGAACGATATTCTGCTCGATGAGTCCATTCGTGTCCTGGTCATTTCCGGTCCCAATACCGGCGGCAAGACCGTCACGCTGAAGATTGTCGGACTATTCTCGTTGATGGTGCGGGCAGGCTTGCATCTCCCCTGTGCACCGGAGTCGGAGATGGCGATTTTCCCTGAGCTCTATGCCGATATCGGCGATGCGCAGGATCTGAGCCGCGACCTTTCGAGTTTTTCGGCCCACATGTCGCAGATGGTGCAATTGCTCACAGCGTCGGCTCGCTCGGTGAGCAGCGGGGTGGATACCGGACAGTCGCTGGTATTGCTCGACGAACCGGTGACGTCGACGGATCCGCAGGAAGGGGCGGCGTTGGCCGAAGCGCTCTTGTGTCACTTGGCGTCGCTGAATATGAAGGTCGTGGTGACGACCCATTATGGACCGTTGAAAGAATTGGCCCAGACGATGCCGGGGTTTGCCAATGCTAGCGTTGAGTTTGATGTAACGCGATTGGCGCCGACCTACCGCTTGTTTCTCGGCGTGCCCGGAGGCTCGTCGGCATTGGAGATAGCCGGTCGTCTAGGGATGGATGAGAAGATTTTGGACGATGCTCGTCAGCGCTTGCCCAAGAATGACCGACGGCTGGAAGACCTCATGGTCGATCTCCAGCAGAAACAGCGGCAGTTAGCCGACGATGTGGAGCGGGCGGTACAGGCGAGGGCCGAGGCCGAACGGGCCGCCGCTGAAGCGAAGGCGCTGCAGGCTCGTCTGGAGGAGGCGGAGCTGGACGCTCGCAAGGGTTTGAAGAAGAAACTGGGCGAGCAGTTTCAACGGGCGCGGGCTGAGGTGCAGGCGACAGTCGATGCCCTCAAGCGCGAACAGAAACTGATTAAGGCCAAGGAGACCTCTCAGCGCCTCAGCGAACTGGAGATTCAGGCGAGACAGGAACTGGTGCCTGCCGGCGAGCCGATTCCCATCGAACGGCTCCGTATCGGCGCCCAAGTGGAAATCGCTGGATTGGGCATGACCGGCAGTCTGCTCGAAGATCCGCAGGGAAAGAAACGTGTTCGCGTGAAAGTGGGTGAAGGTGAAGTCCTGGCCACGGTGGCGAATCTCATTGGCGTCGCATCCGGAGCGGCTGTGCCAACACCTCTCTCGCCCGCGTCTTCATCAACTCCGCGCAAGTTTTCAACCGGCGGTGGGCTGGGTCTAGACGAGCAGACGGTTGTCGATGTGCGGGGACAGGCCGCCGACGAAGCGCTTGATCTGGTGATTGCCGCGTTGGATCGGGCGACGCTGGAGGGCGCGCCGTTTCTGCGCATCATTCATGGACATGGAACAGGACGTTTGAAATCCGCATTGCGTAAGTATCTGTCAGAGTCGCCCTATGTTGCAGAGTTCCGTCCCGGTGATCGGGCTGAAGGGGGAGATGGGGTGTCGATCGCCACGCTTCGGTAGAGGGACAGGTGCAATTGGGAGTCACTTTTAGGGCTTGGGTGGTCCGCCAGTGAGTTCTTGAAACGCTTGGGTGACAGAACTCACGGGAGTGACCTGTATGAGTTCACGCGCCGGTTGGTCGCGCTCGACGAGCGGCTGTTCTTTTGATACGACTACCCGCCGTAAGCGTGCACGTCCTGGCGCGGGCACCTGCAGGGGAGCAGATCCTACTGGTCCAATCTGACCTTCTTGAGTAATCCTGCCTGTCACGAGGAGTCCCGGGTCGATCGTGCGTCCTGTTGCCATTGCGGCAACACTGAGCCCCACCATTCCAGACAAGTGCTCACCGGAGACCACAATATCCGAATAGGGAACAGTCAGTACGATCGTCCAGGAATCAGTCGAGAGTTTCAACGAGTGGGCGGTGCGGCGAATGGCCTCTTCAATGGAGGCCTGGGCTGAACGAGAAAAGCGTCCCGGCGCGGTATTGAATCGGATGGCTAATCCCAACGCGTCCGACCGCCGGTCGAACGTGAGGTGGACATACCCCACAGTCCCTCGTGCGCTTGCTTCCCCCACATGACTTAAGACTGGAATCATCTGTTCGCGTGGGGCTGCTGCAGCGGGAGTGGCGGAGAACGTGCCGATGAGCGACATGATCAGGAGGAATGTTGGGATCATTGCACGAAACGCAAGGAGATCAATCCTGGACCGACGTCGATTGGTTGACATATGACGCCTTTCCGGAGTCTGCAGTGGGTTGGATGGCGTGTCTTATCTATCGGTGCTCCGGTCTAAGGCTTGAGTTTTGTGAAAGGCCGGACAATATTGAGTCTGACCCGTCAGTACTCAGCCGCAATGAGCAGGTGGGGTTTCGGAGGATATGGCCGTTCTCTGAGACGGTTACTCAAAGGCGGCGGTGTGTCGGGTGTGATGGGGGGAGTGGGTGGGAATCAGGACATGTGATACTTGGCCATGCGATAGCGCAGGGTATTGCGGGTGATTTTGAGAAGCCGGCTGGCTTCGGATACATTTCCGCCTGATTTGTGGAGTGCTTCCTCCAACATTTTCTTTTCCATCTCTTGAAACGACAGTCCGAAGGCGAGCAGCGACGATTTCATTTCGCTGCTCGGCTGCTCGGGCACTTTCGCGGTTTTCACGGAGGCCGGGAGGTGCTGGGGTTCGATTTGCTGCGCCTTGCAGGTAATGGTGAGCCACTCAACCATATTGTGGAGCTCTCTGACATTGCCGGGCCACTGATGACGTTGCAACAGTGCGAGCGTCGCCGGGGTCATGCCGGTGATACGGCAGCCATGATCGCGACGGGCTTGTGCCAGGAAATGGTGGAGAATTGGTTCGATGTCGTCGAGCCGTTCCCGGAGCGGGGGAATACGGAGCTGATACACATTGAGCCGGTAGTAGAGATCGAGACGGAAGCGCCCTGTCTTGATATGAGCCGGAAGATCTTCGTTTGTCGCGGCGATGATTCGGATATTCACCTTGTGGCTGTGCGTATCGCCGAGCGGGTCAACGGTATGATCTTCGAGGACTCGCAGCAATTTGGCTTGTGCTGACGCGCTCATCTCGCCGATTTCATCGAGGAACAGGGTGCCGCCTTCGGCGAGCTGGAACCGTCCGGGCTTCGTGTGTTTGGCGTCGGTGAACGCGCCTTGATGGTAGCCAAAGAGTTCTGATTCGAGCAGATGCTCGGGGATACCGGCGCAATTTAGCGCGATGAGCGGGCCGGAGGATCGGGGGCTGGCGTAGTGAATCGCCTGGGCAAACAATTCCTTTCCCGTGCCGCTTTCTCCTGTGATCAGCACTGTCGCGTCAGTCAAGGCCACTTCACGAGCGAGTTGTTTGATGAGCCGCATTTGCGGGGACATGCTGATGATGAGATCGAAGCGGTCCGCTGGCCGTGTAACGGCAACCGGCGGGTTCGGCACAGACAGTGCGCGGCGAACGGCGGTATCAAGCTCAGGCACGGTGATGGGTGCGGTCAGATAGTCGGCCGCGCCGGCACGCATGGCTTCGACTGCATCTCGCGTCGAGTTACGCGATCCGATCAGAATGACGGAGGGAGAGCCTGGATGCAGGTTGGTTTGGTGCAATAGGGGTTGGCTGGTTTCCGTGCTGCCCTCGCACAGAATAAGTGCGAGATTTGCGCGGGAGAGTTCTCTGATTCCCGACGCCACATCGGTTACGGCGAGAATGGTGGTATGGGAGGGGAGTACCTGTTCAAGGGCACGTCGTATCTGAGGGTCACGTGAAATCAGAAGAACCGTCGTAGGGTTCATTCGGAGAGCTCCTTATGTCGGACTCCTGGCGAACCACCGATCGACTAGTGATAGCCTACTCCTGCAAATGGCAGAATAAAAGGGGGGTGACGGTCATTCCTGGGGCGCTGCGGAACGCGGAGTTACTGATTTGATCGGGCAATCACCACATTTCGTTGGAATCCGGCAAGCTTCGTTCTGCGGATCGGGCTGTGTTGAAAGGATGATCGGAACGTCGCTTCATCCATGTGGGCCAGGTCCTCCAGGGAAGGGGCTAGTGTGAGAGGAGAAGGGTGAAAGGCTGGTTCGCGGGTGAAGCCTGCCTGCAGATTGAACGGACACACATCGAGACAATCGTCACAGCCAAAAATATGATTGCCGAATTGCCGCTGCAGATCGTTCGGGATCGTGGCAGCTTCCCCGCGATGTTCGATCGTCAGATAGGAGAGGCAGCGGTTGGCATCCACGACGTAGGGTTCTGTGATGGCCTGCGTGGGGCAGGCCTGAATACAGAGGGTGCAGCTTCCGCAGAGATCCGTTGCCGGTTCGTCTGCCTCCAACTCCAGGGTTGTGAGAATCTCACCCAGTAGTAGCCAGGATCCGTGTTCAGACGATACGAGGTTGGAATGCTTGCCGATCCAGCCCAGCCCTGCCTGTTCGGCCCAGGCCTTTTCCATGATCGGTCCGGTATCGACGTAGGATCTGGTGATCGCCTGAGGGGCCAATGTGGCGATTCTTACTTCCAGCTGCTTGAGTTTCTTGCCGAGCACATCGTGATAGTCCCGACCCCAGGCATAGCGGGCTATGCGGCCGTGGCCCGGCCGTTCATCGGCGCGCTCGTCGGTCAGATAGTTCACGCCAACGCAGATCATGGAGTGACAGCCAGGTAAGACGATACGCGGATCAGCCCGCTTCTCCGGCGCTCGCTCCATCCAAGCCATGGTGGCGTGGTAGCCGCGCTGGAGCCATTGGGTCAGTCGTGTGGCAAGCGTTGGTTGCGGGGAGGATGGGGTGTCAACGCGCGCGATTCCGACGACGTCGAATCCGAGCGCGAGGGCTTCTTGTTTGATCGCCCGAGTGAGGGGCATAGGGTTACTGCTGAGGCGAACAATCGTAGCGGACGCTGAACTGGGCGGAGCAATGACCGGACTGGCAACGATTGCAAGCGCCGGTGATCTTGGTCTTCCAGTCGGTTTGTTTTTCATCGAACCGGCACAATAGCCGGCCGCCGGTTGAGATCGTCGTCCAGGGTTTGGATGAGCCCGGCGCCTGGGCCACACGGCAGCCCGGCGGGAACGGAACAGCGCAACTGTGGGAGGGCTCCCCTTTTCCCATGCCGAAGCTGCAGGACTGTTCGGTGGTTGCGGTTGATTCCTGCATCAGCTGCGCGGAGGCGGTTTCAGCCAGAAACAGCTGGAATCCGGCCATCAGGAACAGGAGCAGCATGAGTGAGTGGGCGCGTGACATGGCGCATCCTAGCATAGAGTGATTTGTCCCGGTCAATTGCGATTCCTGCTCGCGGGCGGTGGGATCGGTCGGTATAATCGCGCTATGTTAAAACGACTGGCCTCATGTATCGCCGTGATATGTGCGTTGAGCCCGATCTGGTGCTGGCCCGGTGATCCTGGCTCACTTGAGGTGACGGTGCAGGCGACGGGCGGGGTAAAGGCTACAGCCACGGTGCTCTTTCCGGTCGAGCCGGGCATCATTCAGCAGCTGTTGACTGACTACACCCACTGGCCGGACCTTTTCGATATACGCATGCGGATGGTGGAGATTCGGAAGCAGGCCGACAATGTGCTCACTGATATCCGCATTCAGCACGCACTGCTTCCCGGTGAACGGCGTCTTTTGAGCGAGTCGAGGACGCTGTCGACCGGTGGCCTGCTGACAGAACTGAAGGGCGGAGATTTCAAGCAATACCACCGTGTGTGGACATTGACTCCCACGGAGGGGGGGAGGCAGACGAAAGCAGAGTTTGAGTTGCTGGTTGAAATTGAGACGATCGTGCCGGATTGGGTGACGGCTGTGGCCATACGGCAGGAATTGGAAACACACTTTCGGATCGTCAAAGAAAAAGCATTGGCACGGGCTACGCAGGGAAGATGAATTCCGACAGCTCGGCTTTCTCGACTCCCTGTTTCACTAGGCGGGGGATATCCAGCGCGCGTTCGACGTTGAGGAGTTCCTCAAGGCGTGTTTTGGTGCTGGGGTGCGGCGGGGTAAAAAGTTTGCAGCAGTCCTGGTCCGGCTCGATCGATGTTTCGTACGTGCCGATGCGTTTCGCGTCGTCCGTAATCTCCAGTTTATCCATCCCAATGAGCGGCCGGAGGATCGGAAGGCCCGCCGCCTCTTCGACCACCGAAAGATTCTCCGGAGTCTGAGAGGCCACTTGGCCTAAGCTGTCTCCGGTTACCAGCCCCCAACACTGTTCTCTTCTCGCGAGCTCTTCCGCAATCCGGAGCATCATGCGGCGATAGAGCACCACACGAAACGGCGCCGGGGTGTTCAGTACGATCTCGCGCTGAATTTCTCCGAACGGAATCACATAGAGCCTGGATTTGTGCAGGTAGGCGGTGAGCGTCTGCACGAGATCGCGGACTTTGTCCTCCGAGTCTCGGCTCACGAGTGGCCGGCCCGAGAAGTGGACGAAGAGGGCGCGGCAGCCGCGCTTGATCATGCGATAGGACGCGACTGGCGAATCAATCCCGCCGGAGATGAGGCAGGCGACCTTGCCGCTGACTCCCACCGGCATGCCTCCGGGGCCTGGAATCTTTTCGACTGCGAAATAGACGTCTCGGGAAAGCATTTCAAGATAGACAGTGATGTCGGGGTCTCTGAGGCTGACGGCTTTGCCCGTCTGTTCGTGGATGGCCGCGCCGACGATGCGTTCCGCGTCCATCGATGTCAACGGTAGGCGCTTATCGGCGCGCTTCGCCGTCACGCGAAAGGTTGAAAAAGATTTTGTTCGAAGCTCTTCGATGATCGCGGCGTTGAGTGTCTCGAAGTTGGGGTTAGCCAGATCGAGCGGCACAGAGTTGGCCAGTGAAAAGTTCGCTATGCCGCAGATGCGGGAGAGCCGCTGACGAATGATCTCACTACTGGCTTCTGATGGAAGGATCACCCGGATGCGGCTGCGGAGATTTTCAACCTGTCGGACTCCAAGATCGCTGAGGGCCAACTGGATGTTGCGAACCAAGCGATCTTCAAAATAGTCGCGATTGCGGCCTTTGAGGGCAAGTTCGTGGTAGTGGAC
>JACOEJ010000050.1:6566-11980 GCA_024998645.1 Nitrospira sp. | reverse complement strand
GATCTTCAAAATAGTCGCGATTGCGGCCTTTGAGGGCAAGTTCGTGGTAGTGGACAATGGCGCAGCGCATGGTGTTAGTGAGATGCTGAAAACAGCTTTCTTCTCACCCGCCCAACCCCGGCGCGCCAGGACGCGCCTTTCCTCTGGCCTCGTTCTCGGCTCGCCACAATCCAGAGGGTACGCCTCCGGTGTTTGTCTCGCCTGCGGCCTTGTTGGACGACTGTTTTGAGCATCCCCAGGAAGTTCAGAGGTTATGGCCAGTTGTTTCTAGAAAACGTTCAGCGTCGATGGCGGCCATGCAGCCGGATCCGGCTGCAGTGACGGCTTGGCGATAGGTCGAGTCCTGCACGTCGCCGGCCGCGAAGACCCCGGGGACATTGGTAGCCGTACCGATGTGCGTTCGGATATAGCCTTTCTCGTCCATGTCGATCTGCCCTGCAAAGAGCAAGGTGTTGGGTCGATGGCCGATGGCGACAAAGACGCCGGCGCAGGGGACGTCCGCGATCTTGCCGGTTACCACGTTCTTGAGCCGCGCGCCGGTCACGACCTCCGAACCCAGGATGTCTTCGACGACCGTGTTCCAGATGAAACTGATCTTCTCATTGTGCAGAGCCCGGTCTTGCATGATCTTTGAGGCGCGCAGTTTGTCCCGCCGATGGACGACTGAGACCTTTGTGGCAAATTTCGTGAGGAAATTGGCCTCCTCCAGTGCGCTGTCGCCCCCGCCGACGATGATGAGTTCCTTTCCTTTGAAGAAAAATCCGTCGCAGGTCGCGCAGGTGGAGACTCCATGGCCGGTGAGGCGCGCTTCATTCTTGAGGCCGATCGGAATGGCCGAGGCGCCGGTCGCAATGATGACTGTCTGAGTTTGGATGGTTTGCTCCCCATCGATGGTCAGGGTGAATGGCCGCTGTGCGAGGTTCACTGCTGTGACATCGCCGGTGAGAAACTCGGTGCCGAACCGCTCGGCCTGTGCCCTGGTTTCTTTCATCAACTCCGGGCCCATGATGCCCTTGGCAAAGCCGGGATAGTTTTCAACTTCGGTCGTGGTCGTGAGTTGTCCGCCGGATTGCCAGCCTTCAATGAGCAGTGGCGACAGATTGGCTCGCGCCGCATAGATAGCGGCGGTCAATCCGGCTGGTCCTGAGCCAATGATGACGACGTGACGCATGGGAATGGAATCTAACACAGTGAGAAAAGAGAATGCATGGGGAGTGGAAGTCAGGCTGATATACGCAGCGATCGGTACAGTGACTGGACCCGTTTCTTGAGTTGAGGAAGCGGGAGGGTGCCGTCGAGTACGTAATCAGCGCGGCGGCGTTTCTCTGCCAGCGGCATCTGGCTCTTGATCCGGCGAAGGGCTTCGGTGCGTGAGAGGCCGTTACGCTCTTTGAGGCGAGCGATCTGGGTTTCACGATCGGCTGTCACGACGATGGTTGTGTTCACGCGTGTGTTGATGCCGGCTTCGAAGAGCAGGGGAACGTCGTAGATCACGATTGTGTGAGGATCGATACGTGCTGCTTGTCTTGTCCGTCTGGCTTGCTCGCGCGCCACGCGGGGATGGATGATTCGTTCTAGTTGGCGCAGCTTGGCGGGATGCCCAAAAACCATCACGCCAAGGGTCTGGCGATTCAGCGTGTGATCAAGGTTCAGCACAGCCTTGCCAAAGGTGCTCACGATTTCCCGCCAGGCTGGTTTGCCTGGTTGGACGACTTCCCGCGCCAGCGCGTCGGCATCGATAACCGTGGCACCGCATCGCTTGAACATGCCGGCGACCGTACTTTTTCCGGTGGCGATTCCGCCTGTGAGTCCGACCAGGATCATGGCGGCGGAGCTTATCACGGGGGTGTTGGCCTCACAAGAAACCCGGTTGACAGGCTGCCTCGCCCGCCTGTAATACCTAGCGCATGCGTAATTTGCTGTTCGTCGTTGCGTGTCTGATAGGGCTGAGCGGGATGTCCTGGGCGGAAGAGCCTCAGGTGGCGGCTCCTCGAACCATTACGGTCGCACTCGATGGCACGGGCGATTTCACGTCGATCCAGGAGGCCGTGGATGCTGCTAAGAAAGGGGACACAGTATTCTTAAAGCCTGGCGCCTATCCCCAGGATCTCACGATCCATAGCAAGGAAAAGATCAAGCTGATCGGGGCCGGAGTGGACAAGGTCACGATGTTGGGCCGCGAGGATCTTGTGGGTGTGTTGCACGTGGGGAAGTGGCCGTATGGGGCCACGAATATTGAAATCAGCGGTCTGACGATCAATGAGCATGGCGGTCATGCGCTCGGGATTTTTAACGGCAAGGGCATCACGTTGCGCAATCTTCACGTGAAGGGGATGCTTTTTGGGCAGCAGGTGCAGGATGTGCGCATCGAAGACTGTGTGATCGGCGGCAGTGAGACGACCGGTGTGCAGTTTTCCGACTCACAGGCCCTGTTAGTCGGCAATGTGATCCATGATAACGATCATGGGGTGAATGTCGCCGGCAAGTCTGATGTGCGATTAGAGCGGAATGTCATCATCCGGAGTCTGTTCGAAGCCGTCGTGGTGAATGACAAGGCGAAGGCCTCGCTGGTCGGCAACACCCTTGTGAAGAACGGCGGCGGAGTGGCCTTCCTCGGTGCGTCGCAGAGCGATGCGTCCGGGAATGTCATTGGCCTGAATAAGGTCGGTTTTCTGGTCGCCCCGTCCAGCCGGGTCACGACCTCGTTCAATGCGCTGTTTAACAGTGAAGGCGACTATATGCGAGCGGGATCTCCGAATACTCCCGCGCCTGATTTGAGGCAGGACTCGGATGTGGTAGGTGATCCTCGCTTTGTCGATGCCGAGCACGACGATTTCAGGCTTCGCTCAGATAGTGGAGCTCTCAATAGAGGGCAGTTCCCGTTTCTCGGTGCGCTTCCTCCCGTTCAAAAGATTTCCTCGAATCGCTAAAGTCATTGAAACATCACGCGATGGTCTGTGTCCCTGACAGATTGAAACCGTGTGGTATGCTTTCTCTACGGTTCTGCTCTCCCGATCTCACTCCTCTCAAGAAAACCCGAGGGAGGGCCGATAAGCATCTATCAGGAGGTTTCCATTGGCCAGCTTCCGACAAGACGTCGATACCAGATCCGGTGACGGAATCCCTTCTCTGGAAGACATGGAGTCGGGGAAGCTCGTCGGTGCCGTCCTCCCGATGTCTGATAAGGCCCAGACCCAGATGCGTGAGAGTATCGAAGTGATCGACTATCTTCTCAACCAGGAACGTGTGGTCTGGATGTAGGCGTGCGTTTTCTCCGCTCTTCTTTTCCCGCTCTCGGCAGTATTTCCTCTCAACCGCTTTCGTGAGAGATCTCCCTCAAACGTTCGAAGCCCTTCTGTCTTGTGATGCGTACTTGACAGTCTCCGGCCGCCTTACTACTCTCCTGAGTGGATCTATCCTGCTCTCATCGTTCGTACACAAAGGAGTGTCTTATGGATACAGTGTTGCTGCGGAGTGTTGTCATTCTTGGAAGCCTGGTGTTCGGATCGGCAGTTGCTGTAGCTCAGGAGATGCCAAAGGAATCGGTCTTACCCTTGAGCCTAGCCCAACGGGCGACACAAGCTGCGATCGATGCCTGTAAGAAAGACGGCTATCGCGTCAGCGTGTCGGTGGTTGATCGCGCAGGTTTGCTGCGCGCGATGGGGCGTGCCGATGGAGCTGGCCCTCACACCATCGACAGCAGCCGAAAGAAGGCCTATACCGCAGCAAGTTTACGCCGTGCGACGAGCGAATTAGCCGATCTCATGAGTCGTACGCCGACGCTACAGGCGTTGCGGGATATGAATGAGCAGATTCTGATGCTGGGCGGCGGATTGCCGATCGAGATCGGCGGAGAGGTGGTTGGTGCGATCGGTGTCGGCGGTGCGCCCGGGACTCACCTTGACGATGCGTGTGCCGAAGCTGGCCTGGATGCCATTGGCGCTGCTCCGAAGATTCCGGCGGCGAAGTAATGCGACTCCTGCGGCGGTGTGTGCTCGTCGCTGCGATTGTTCTGATGAGCGGGTGTAATAGCGGTGTGCCCGAGCCGGCCTCTACCGAGATTCCGGGGACCGGTCTGCGTGTGACGCTTGTGCGGATTGCCACAGATCCGTTTCTTTCACGGCATAACCTGGCCATGACAATTGAGCGTGCCGGTGGCTGTGCGCAAACGGTAGACCTATTCCCCGATACCGGACACACCAGCCGCCGCAATGTGTATGTCACAGCCAAGGCCCAGATCTATGTTGTCGGACAATTTGATGCCCGTGTGATCGATGTTCGCCAGTGCAGCATCACACTCGCGGAGTTCCGGCACCTCGACAGAGAAGTCATTTTCGTCGGAAGTTTTGACGAAGATGCTGAAGAGCACTGGGGATTTGTGTCGGCTGCTGAACGTCCGGAGCGTCCGTTTGAGAAGCGATAGCCTACATTCACCAGCGAATATGGAATGGCTGGTGACGGACTCGCTGCCCGGTGCAGGCCCATGAACCAACCAATCGTCGGATACCACCTGGACGAGTATGGCGACTGGGTCGCCGATCTCGCTTGTGGCCATGGGCAGCACGTGCGCCATCAACCGCCATTTTTCTCTCGCCCCTGGGTGCTCACGCAGGAGGGACGGGCGCGCCAGATCGGCCAGCAGCTCTTTTGTAAACGCTGCCACGAGCCGGACGTATCTCCCCCGGTCGCGTGATCCTTCATGCCAATGGCAGGGTTGTCTTTTCTCCACCCAAACAGCTGATTTGCTTGGTGACGCTACCTTCTGGTGATAGCCTTCCCGGTAAGCGCCTGGAATCCAGGGCTTATCTCTGTCAGCAGTTCGAAGGAGGGGGCTATGCCTACCGCGACATTGACCGTGCCGTCCCCGCAGGAGCGTCGGAAGGTGTTTTTTCTCCATCGCGTGCAAAAGGGGTATGCAGCCTGGGTTGGCTTCATTCTCTTTTTGTATTCCACCTTGTTTTTTACGTTGGCCTTTTACGGACCGCATCTTGGACCGATGATCACGCTGTATGGCAGCGGCTCACTTGCCGAGCGGCAGGCCGCCGCCAGCGAGATGTTGCTGCTCAGCGAAACCGTGTCGGTGGCGGTGCCGGTCCTGTTTCTTGGGGCAGTCATTTTCAGCCTGGTCCTGACCCGGCGGGTGGCGGGACCACTGGTCCAGCTAGACCAGAGCATTCAGGAATGGGCGAAGGGGAATCTGAGTTGGCGGCTACAGTTTAGGCAGTCCGATCGTTTGGATGAGCTGGCATCAACGGCCAACCAGGCGTTGGCCAAGATCGAACAGGCGTTTGGAGACATGCATCGCCAGGCGGCAGTGATTCAGGCGGCTCTGGCATCGAACCAACTGGAGAGTCCGGACTCCATTCAGAAGGCGCAGCAGGCAGCAGCGTCCCTTGAAAAGGTCCTAGGCGAGT
>JACOEJ010000050.1:0-6466 GCA_024998645.1 Nitrospira sp. | reverse complement strand
TCCATTCAGAAGGCGCAGCAGGCAGCAGCGTCCCTTGAAAAGGTCCTAGGCGAGTTCTCATTTAAGCAGGCCCGCTGATCTATGAAGGCTACGCTCTTATCCGGGAAGGGCTTCACGCTCATCGAGTTGATGCTTGTGGTCACCATCGTGGGGATTCTTGCGTCGGTGCCCATACTGTCCTACCGCCATTTCACCAAGAAAGCGCAATCAGTGGAAGCGGAAGTCGCGATGGCTGAGATCCATCGGTTGCAGCAGATTCACCATGCTCAGAGTGGATCCTTCGCCGGCGATTTGAGTGCGATCGGCTTTAATCCCATTCCTCCGCTGAAATTCTATTCAGTCGGAATGCGATTTCTTGGAGGGACCGATGGGATCGCCTATCAGGCCTATGCCTATGCGAAGGGGGATTCGGATGGATCGACGACATTTGTGTTGACGCAGTATCAGGATGGACATATGACCGTGGATAAATCCCTCGTGTCTGCAACGGGAGCGTCCTCCGGGGCGGGAGGGGGCAGCGCGGGGTTTCTGCCGGGGTCGGGAGGCTCTGCGGGTTCACAGGCTGGTGACGGGGGAGGATTGGGGGATGACCCGTTGGCGGGATCCGGTACCAGTTCTAGCTCTTCATTCTCCAGTAGCGGTCAGCGAACCGTGATACATTCTGACCAGTCCATCGGGATGGGCTCAAAATAGAGGTGACTACTGGACGGTTTCGAGTTCGTGGTTTGGCTGGGTAGAGAGAGCGAGTCCTGGACCAACCCAGGGTTCAAGGTGGGCCCCTCGATAGCCATAGCCCCCTTGCACAGGGTCAGTCGCCAAGAGTAATGGCGTATCGAGATCAAGGATATCAAAACCCTTCATTCCCAGGACGAGGCTGAACGAGCAGCCCATCGCGATGCGGGTTTCCACCATTCCCCCCACCATCAGTTTCAATCCGGCCGCGAGCGTCGTTTCTGCAATGGCGACCGCTTCGACCACGCCCGTCTTCATGATTTTGATATTGATGTAGTCTGCCGCACCCTGGGCGATCACGTCGCGGGCATCCGCCAGTGAGCGGACCGACTCATCGGCGGCCACAGGGATACCGGTGTCGCGCCGAATTGCTGTCATACTGTCGAGATCGTCCCGCACGACCGGCTGTTCGAGGAGGACCATGGTTCCCCCAAATCGTCGGACCCCTCTGGCAAATGCCAGGCACTCCTCACGAGAGAACCCCTGATTCCCATCGCCGATAAACGAAATGCCGGGCAGCGAGTGATGCACGGCTTCCAGCCGACGGATATCCTGATCCACATCTTTGCCCACTTTCATTTTGAAGAGGCGAAAACCTTGTGCATACCAGCCGCTGGCTAAGGATACAGATTTTTCAAGGGTAGCGATGGGAATGGTGATGTCGGTTTCCCGCGGGCGGACGTCTTGCCCGCCCCAGAGCTGCCACATGGGAATCTGTGCCGATCGACAGTACGCATCGATCATAGCCGTCTCAAGCCCACACCGGGCGGCGGGATGAGCTGGAGCGGTCTGTGCCATGTCGGCGGCGTGCCGGGCAAAGTGTCCAGCCGATGCTCCGATCAACGTCGTGGCGAGTTGGCGGAGGGTGGTCAGGCAGGCATCGCGAGTTTCTCCACCGACCTCCGGGAAGGGTGCAGATTCCCCATAGCCCTGTGTCCCGTCGTGCAGGGTGATACGGACGAAGATGTTTTCCGCGACGACACGGGCACCGGTTGCCACGACGAATGGGTCGGTAATCGGGATATCGACGGGCCAGAACTCGACCTTGACGATCTGATCGCGGGAAATCTTCGTCACGTGTGGCGTCCTCATTGTCACCGTCATGAGACGGGATAGTACCGAGAGGGAGATCCTGCTGTCATCAGGAAATACGAGGCATGCAGAGCACGAGGACTCCTTGTCCGGTCTGGCTCTTGACAGGGTAGTGGCCATTGGTCGACAACCCTGAACGGGTTCAGAGAGAGGATGGGTCCTATCGGCATGCTCCGCTATCGTTATCAGCGTATTGTGTTATTGGCTCTCATTGGCCTCATGAGCGTCTACCTCCTGGTTCCATTGATGGTGTCTTACGGAGTGACGCAGTGGCTGAGTCACCAGGGGTATCGGAATGTCATCGTGCAGTTGGGATATCCCGGATGGCAGGAACTCTCGATTCCTGTGGTGTCGTTTCAGCTGGATCTGGGGGATGAAGTATTGATGGTGTCCGTGACTAACGTTCAGGTGGAGTACCGGCTTCCCGAACTTCTGCACGGCCGAGTCTCGCGGGTGGTGCTGCCGTATCTGGCCATTCAGATGCTCAACAACCAGGACCGGTCTTCCGCTGATGTGCGCGCCGACGCGAATGTGTCGGACGAAGGAAGCGGATCCCCTTGGAATGTGCTCACGGCCGGTGATCTGCTGCGACGGATCCCGGTGTTGCCCTTCGAGGAGGTGCAGCTGAGCCAGGTGACGGTATTTCGTGAGCAGGCGACAGGTCCGCTTCGCAGAGTGGCAATTCAGGGTGTGATCGAACAGCGGGATGGTGAACTCGGGGGGCGACTGTCGTTTCAGGGGCGTGAGACGGCGTCGTATATCCTTTCTCTGACCGGTCATTCCGCGACGACCTGGGCGGCGACGTTGGTGTCGCAACGGCCGCAGGCCGCCCCGATTCTCACCTGGCAATCGACGGCGCAGGCGCGTGACGGGCAGGTGCAGGTTGAGGGGAAACTGGAGATCAATGTTCGGGAACTAGCTCCGTTCATTGCCTTGGCCGTTCCGATCGGACCGGAGCTGAGCAAAGTGTCAGGGCATGTCGCCGTCGCATGGACGGGAACGGCCCCGTCCAGTGCGGCGCTGAGTGCCCTTCGTGAAAGCCCTGAATCAATGTTCCAAGGATCGTTTCAGACCACCGTGACGTTGCCGGCGTTGAAAGGAGTGGCCAAGCAGATCGCCGTATCTTCGTCCGGGAATTTCTCGGGCTCTCCGGCGCGGCTGGGTTGGACGATTGATCCTGGCGTGTTGGGAACGGCGACGGTGAACATGCAACCTCGCTTTGTGCCGGATGTGGTCAAATCGTTGTTGCCGGGCGGCGATCAGCCGATTCGTGTCGAACAGCGTCAGCCGCTTCAGGGGACACTCTATTGGTCAGAATCGCCGATCCGCCTGACGGTGGATGGTCCGGTCCATGTGAGTTATGGGGCGGCGACGGGGCCGCTGGTGGTCGAAGTGGATGCCGTTCACGCAGATCTGGTCGGCCAAGACCTCGTGTCGGCCGAGGGGGAGTTCCATCTGCGAGGGCTGGTGCCGCCCAGTTTGACCGCGGGGGTCTCTGTGCGAGAAGTCCGGGGCGATCTTTGGGGACGCGTGGTGCTCAAGCAGCGCGGCGTAAATGGCACCTTGCATGTTCCATCCATGATGACCGTGAAGCAGTTTCAACAAGGACCTGTAGCGATGTCGTCTGCGACCATCGAGGTGGCTGCGCCGATTCCGGTCCATTGCGCGCTGAAATCCGGGCGATGCACGGCCGGTCCGGGGTCGCTTCGGATCGGCACGCAGGGCATTCGTTCGGCCGGATATGACGTGAAGCTGGCAGAGGGGACCGTGACGCTCGAGAGTGCCGAATCAGAAGGGAGTTCCTGGACAGCCCAAGGCGGTATCAATTTGGTCGGGGTGCGAGTCGAGCCGCTACCGGTGACGCTTCCGCCGTCTGTGTGGCAGGTGAAGTTTGCAGCGAACCAGGTCGGGTTCAAGGCCGATGTGCGGGGAGACCTCCCCGGGCGAGAGAGCCTTGTCACAGGGACGGTTGCGCAATCGTTTGGAGGGGGGGATGGATCGGTACGACTGGTGCTCGGGCCGCTCCAGTTCGATTCAGGAGCGAATAGTTTGCAGAAGTGGTTGCCCGGTCTGTCCGCTTCGTTCGATCTCACGGCAGGTCGGATAACGGCCAGCACGGATGTTGCGTGGACATCCAGCCGATCGAAGGACTCGACATCAGTGGAGCTCCAGCCTGGCAAAATCACGATCCAGGCGGAACAGCTGTCCGCAGCTGTTCCGGGGATGGCGATCCAGGGGGGCAACACGACTTTGGATTTTGATCTCCAGGGTTTTGAAGAGGTGCGATCAAGTCAGCCGGCGGTGGTGAATGTGGCAGCCATCCAGACGGGGGTGGTGCTGACCAATGTGTCCGTGACAGCCGATCTGCAGTGGTTGTTGTCAGACCTCTGGCCGGTGCTCGATCTCAAGGATTTTCAGGGTAGTCTCTTCGGAGGATCTGTCACGAGTCCCGGTCTTCATCTTGACCCGGCTAAGCCGCCCCACCGACTCGTGTTGTCGTTGCGGCGATTGGATCTGGCAAAGCTCTTGAGCGTTGAGCAGCAAAAGGGGCTGCAAGGGACAGGCCTGTTGAACGGGACAATCCCTATCACGGTGACGGCAAAAGGGGTGAGTGTCAAGGATGGGACGGTGGAGGCAGAAGCGCCAGGCGGGGTGATTCGCTACCAACCCTCACCGGAGTCTGCCGCCCTCCCGACCGACGCCGATTCGAGTATGAGGCTGGTGGCACAGGCGCTCAGCAATTTTCAGTACACAGTCCTGAGAGCCGGAGTGCAGTACGCAGAAGACGGGGTGTTGCAGTTGGCGGCGCAGTTGGAGGGGAGAAATCCGGACATGAAAAAGAGTCCGCCAATCCATTTCAATGTGAATGTCCAGGAAAATATTCCCGCGCTCTTGCAAAGTCTCCGCCTGGTACAGGATATTGAAGACTCGCTTCAAGGCAAGTTGCAACGACGATGACGGGGCAGGGGGATATCATGAGACGATGTGGAGTAGGGGTTATGGTGGGGCTTTGGCTTGTGTGGGGGATGGCCGGCTGTACGCCCCGTGTGGAGATGGCCGCACCAGATAAGCCGATTACCATCAACCTGAATGTGAAGATCGATCATGAGATCCGAGTGAAGGTCGATAAGGATCTCGACCAGGTCCTGTCTAACCACAGCGGACTGTTTTAACGAACGGCAAAGGAGATGAGGATGGCCCGCATACGCATGATGGTTGGTGCGGTTCTTGTGGTTCTCTGTGTGGGGACCGGGTTTTCTGCCTGGGCGTTGTCGCTGGATGAGGCGAAAGCCAAGGGACAGGTAGGAGAAAAGGCCAGCGGCTATCTGGGTGCGGTGACGGGAGGGAATGCCGAGGTACAGGCGTTGGTCAGCGACATCAATCAGAAGCGGAGGCAGGCGTACGAGGAGATTGCCAAACGCAACGGTACCAGTCTGAACTCTGTCGAGACCCTGGCCGGAGAAAAGGCCATTCAGAATACGAAGCCCGGGAATATGGTCGAGGGGCCCGGAGGCTGGATGAAAAAATAATCAGTCTATCCGTAGCGATCGTTTTTCCACGGGAGCGCGGTATTAGAATAGCCACGCACTTCCCAGAATCCTTTTTCATCCTTATCTGAAAACGTGATCTCCTTGATCCACTTTGCGCCTTTCCAGGCATAGCGCTTCGGGACGATCACCCGCACCGGGCCGCCATGTTCCTTGGTAAGCGGCTTCTCGTTCCATTTATACGTCAGCAGCACATCGGCATCGTCGCAGACTTCGATGGGTAAGTTCGTCGTGTAGTCATCGTACGACTTGAAGAGGACGAACTTTGCGAGAGAGAGCGGTTTCACGGTGGACATGATCTGCCTGAAGCTCACCCCTTCCCAGTCGTTGTCGTAGCGGCTCCAGGAGGTGACGCAGTGAAAATCCGAGCGGTCTTGGATGTGGGGCTGTTGGAGAAACTGTTCCCAGGTCCAGGTCACAGGCGTGGTGACGAAGCCCCCGATGGTCAGGGTCCAGTCTGAGAGCGGAATCTCTGGTTTAAATCCCAGGTCCAACACCGGGAAGGTTTCGACGAGATGTTGTCCCGGCGGAAGCCGGTCGTCGCCTTCATAGAAGACTTCGCGTTCTTCGCCTCCTCGACGGGCTTTTGCCCACTGCTCTTTGGATTTTGTTAACCGGGAGTCATCGTCCATATTCTGGCCTCCAGTCGAAGGGTACGGGAATCAGGCCTCCTTTGACAAGTCTCCACGGTTGATCCGCTTCGTTCGACCATCTCGCAGACGTTGAATTTCCTTCTCGAATCAAAGGTCTGGAGGCACAATAGGGCCTGCTACACTTGTATACCTCTATGAGATCACGTCCTATGCTCAGAATTCTTGTGAGACGATATCACCCTGCCGCTGGCTGGGCTCTGCTTGTGGCAGCGCTAGTGTTGACCTGGGCAGGGGAGGGAAACGTTGCCTGGGCTGAGCGGAAGGCCTCAGTGGGACAGAGAGGAGTCGCCAGCAATCGCTTGGCTGGCGGCCAGCAGCCGTTGCGCCCGTCTGCTCCGGTCCAAAAGGACGTAGGGATCTCCCAAAAACAGCAGGTCGGGAAGAGTCCCTCTCTGGAAAAGGGCAAGGGGCCCTCAAGGGAACAGTCCACCCGCCGTGCGC
>JACOEJ010000134.1 GCA_024998645.1 Nitrospira sp. | reverse complement strand
GATCGATCTTGTCGAGATACCCCAGCCACGGCAGAAACTGCGGTTGATGAATCGTAACGCGCATGGGCTATCCGCGTTCCATCGTCTGGACGTCCACGTAAACGGGATTGGTCAACAGCTCGCCGCTCTGACCGACGACTTCCAGACGGTAATACGTGCCACCGTCCGGCACTGGCTGCGCATCCGCCAATTGGTAATGCACGGGGGTCTCGGCCTTCGTCATGCCGACAATCTCTCCTGACCGGATAAGGCGCAGGGTGACCGGATGAGGCTTGCCGTCACGCGCAGAGAGCCGCACAGTGGCAACCACGTGCGAGCCGGACGGCAGAACCACGCGCTCTCCGATGCCGACGGTCGCCTGGTCGCAGTCACAGCCAAGGCTGAACTCGTCCAATGTCAACATCACCCGATGATCCCCTTCGGCGACCGCATAGGCATGGCCGGATCTGATCGCCTCCAACACCGCGGCAACCGATCGTTCCTTAGCAAAGACCGTCGTCACTACGCGATCGAGATCTTTCCCCCTATCGGCCAACCCGTGAAAAGCGATCTCCCCGATCATCGTCGGCACAGCAGACTGTGCCGTCCCCCTGTGCGCCTGAATCACCTGATCCCAGAGCCCGCCTGCGGTCGTCACCGTCCTTGTATCCTGATAGAGGCCGCCGAATCCGGCATACCCGCTGGTCAAGGCCAGCGCTTCCGGATGGGCATCGGTCCTCACCGTCACCGTTCCCAACGGACCGAAAGTATGCGACTGCAGATCGCGCGCCTCCGTCATCGACCAGAACACGACCGCGCCGCGTTGATTCGCGACATCCAATAACGCCTGATAGGGTCGATACCGCAGCTGTGATTCGTATGAACTGAACGGAGGCGTTCCCAGCGGCCAGGCATTCACCAGCGTGGCCACGGCCAACACCAGGCAGCATGCGGCGACCGTTCGACGCGCCACACTGATCGGCTCGTGCCGGCCTTCCACCGGTTGACGGCGAGGCTTCCATAAGAACAGCGCGGGAAGGGCCAAGAGCAGGGGCGCGGCATTCGCGAGACTGGCCCCATCCACAGTAAGGGACGCCGGATTCCCGCGTACCGGGAGCGCGCGATAATCCTCCACCTTTGTCAGCCCCAGCACGAGGAGATTGCGCTGCGCGTCGTGCATCGTCAGATCGCCGCGCCACAGCGAGCCAGTCCAATAATAAAACGGCGCAACCTCGACTCCCGGCACGATCACCAGCTGAGGGTGACGCGCTTGCACCGATTGGATCTCATCGAGATAACGCTCGACCCCATAGGACAGGACCGACGGAAAGCTGATGGTCTTCTTCAGCAGTCCGGGAAGAGGCTTGAGGCCATACTCATACTCCAAAGAAAAATTGTCGGAGAGCACGATCGCATCCAGCCCCTGTTGTTCAGCCCTGACCGCCAGAGCCTCCAGGCTCAACGTCCCAGTACTGGCCGTGCTATGGACATGGATGGCGACACGAAGCGGCACACGCTGCTCCACGGCCGACACCGTCGACGACCAGACCAACCCCGACAACGCGAAGCCGATCCCGGCTGCGGCAACCACCACAATTCGCCATATGCGATTACGCATGGGCCTGCAACGCTCCCCGGTATACCGATTCAACGGCATCAACCATGGCCTTCACTCCGAACTCCTGCCCAATCGTGCGCGAGGCGTTCCGACCGAGCCTATCGGCCAACTGCGGATCGCTCAGGATGCGACGCAACGCGTCGCTCAGCGCCCGACTATCCCCCGCCGCAACCAGCAACCCGTTCTCCTCATGTCGCACGATCGCAGGAATCCCGCCGACCCGGCTGGCCACGACCGGCAGACCCGCCGCCATCGCTTCGATCAATGCGCGCCCCATCCCCTCGTTGAGCGAGGGAAATACGAAGCAGTCCATCCCCGCCAGGCACCGCTCAATATCGTCCCGATGCCCGACCAGATGGATTCGATCACGGAGGCCCAACGAATCAGCTTGAGCGAGCAGGGCGTCATGTTGCCCGCCGCTTCCCACGATCACCGCATGGAGTCGGGGAAACTCGTTTTTGAGATAGTCCAAGGCCTCGATCAACACCCGATGGCCTTTGATATCCGTCAACCATCCGATCGATCCGACAATGGTCGCATCAGCAGGACAATTGAACCCCGTGGGAATCTGCCTGCCTTCAACTCGCGCGCGGCGAAACCGCTCCACATCGATGCCGCTGGGAATCACGGCAAACCGGTCGGCACAGCCGACCGCTCGATCAAGATGGTCGTCCCGCTCCGCGCTCGTCAACGCCACAAGAGCTGTCGTGATTCGACACAGAATGCGTTCGATCTGTAAAAAGATCTTGGATTTCCAGGGACCGAAGTGTCCGTAAAACACATGCCCGTGCGGCGTATGCACAATCACCGGAACCTGCGCGAGCCAGGCGGCCACTCGGCCCACTACGCCGGCTTTTGAAGTGTGTGTATGCACGATCGCCGGACGTGTGGCTCGCAGGATACCGACCAATGTCCACAGGGCACAGAGATCCTTCCAGGGGCTGATCGGTCGAACGAGCGAAGGCAGGATGACGCAGGAGATCCGCTCCTTCTCCAAACGACGACAATGTTCCTCTGTCGCAGCCATGCCGCCTTGCGCGTCCCACGATCCGGGGTGGCCCGCAATCACCACCGGCTCATACTGCGTCCGGTCATGGCCCAACACGGTCAACATCGTGTTTTGTGCCGACCCGCCGTGATCGAGCCGCGTAATGATATGAATCACCGTACGTGCCGCCATGGAGATCCCTAAGCCGCCTTTCGTTCCGACGCCGGCACTGCGGAGAGCCGGATCAGATCCGCGCAATGCTGTACCCAGTTGTACCGGCGCTCCACCAGGCTGCGCCCTTTCCTCGACAACCGCTCCCGCTCCACCGGCTCCTTGATACGACTGAGAACCCGCCCGAGCGCATCGGCAAACGAACGGCTATCCGTCCCGCTTGAAATCAGAATAGGATCGATCTGGCCTAACACTTCCGGAATCGCGCCGACCGGCGTACCCACAACCGGCGTGCCGCAAGCCAACGCCTCCACCGTCACAAGTCCGAACCCTTCGAGCTCAGCGGTCGGCATCAGGACCAGATCTGAGGCCTGGTAGTACGCCGCCAGCTGCTCCTCGGGAATAAACCCGATCAGCCGAACAATCTGCTCCAATTGTCGCTGTCTGATGCCCGCTTCCAAACGAGCCCGTAACGGTCCCTCGCCTCCGATCACCAAGCGGCAGTGCTGACCGACTTGACCCAACTCGGAAAGGGCATCTAACAACGTCTCCAACCCCATCCGTGGAACCAGATTGCGGACGGTAAAGAGAATGGTCCGGTCCTCCGGTAACCCCAACGTTCGTCGCAACTCTCGCCGATCGGCAGCCGGACGAAACAAGCCCGGATCCGCCGCCCCCGGTATCAGCACAATCCGCTCGGGCGCAATGCCATGC
>JACOEJ010000049.1:21937-26629 GCA_024998645.1 Nitrospira sp. | reverse complement strand
CGCCGCATCGAGGCTACGAGAATGATGAAATCCTGCACCGCTCCCGCCAGCACCGCACCGATCACCAGCCAAAGAAACCCGGGGAGAAAACCAAACTGTGCCGCGAGCACCGGCCCCAGCAGCGGCCCCGCACCGGCAATCGCCGCGAAGTGATGGCCGAAGAGCACGACTTTATTCGTGGGATGAAAATTCACCCCGTCGTTCATCCGCACGGCGGGAGTGACGCGTTGATTGTTCAACTCAAGGACCTGTCTGGCCAGCCAGCGGCCATAAAATCGGTAGGCCAACACATAGATACAGGCCGCCGCGACGACCAGCCAGAGCCCGTTCACTTTTTCGTGAGGATTAACGACACCGACCACATGGGCAAGCGCCACGGCTCCAAGGACGGAGAGCAGCACCCAGAGCAGATTCACAGCCGCTTTCATGCGCGGCATCCTAACACAAACTGACGGAATGAACCCCCTTATCCAGAGAGGCAATTTGGCTAGAACTCAGTTCCCGGATCTTCTCACGAGCCAGGATTGATTCCCTCTTCATTCAAGCAAAAGATAGCTCTCGATACGATACATGATTCTACTCACCCGCGGGAGGCTGCCTTCCCCCGACCTTGAAGTTTTTCATCCCTTCGGTCATATAGGCTCCATGCTCACACTGATCCAATTTCCCTGGTCGCCGTTCTGCATTACGATCCGGCATATTCTGAAACGCCATCGCATTCCGTTCCGGTTACACAACATCGCCTTTCATGACCGCGCTCCGATCATCACCGCGACAAAGGGAGCCGGCTATACCGTTCCCTGTCTCGTCAACGGGAAGCACGGGATCTGCGATGTGACGGATTTGGGCCAGGAGGTCGCGCGCTACGTCGATCATCGCTATCAACTCGACCTCTTTCCTAAACGTCTCGACGGCCTGCAGCTCATCCTGTCGCGATACCTGGAGCATGACCTTGAGACGGTGGGGTTTAAGGTGAACGATACCTACGTGATCCCGAAGCGCCCCCTTGTCGAACGCACAATGCTCATTCGCCACAAGGAGCGGAAGTTCGGGAAAGGATGCGTCCGGGAATGGACCAGCCATCGGAAAGACCTGAACAGCCAGTTCGTGGAGCTGCTCCAGCCGATCGACGATATGCTGGCATCATCGCCATTTCTGCTTACCGATCGTCCCTTGTTCGTCGACTACAACCTCTATGGGGTGCTCGAAAACTATCTCTTCAACGGCAAAACCAAGCTCCCCGCCTTGAAACACCTCCGCCGCTGGCACCGCGCGATGGCACATGTTAACTAAACGCCGGCACCGCTTCCGCCTCCTGCGCAAGCTGCTTCACATTACAATCGCCTTGCTGCTGCTCGCGCTGATCGGCGTGGGATATCAGATCGTCGGCATGGTGCAAGACCTGAAGCAGTACCCCCCGCCAGGACAGCTTATCGACGTCGGCGGATATAAACTGCACCTCTACTGCACCGGCGAGGGCAGCCCGACCGTTATCCTGGATGCCATGGGCCCAGGCTGGTCGGTCTATTGGGCGGAGGTCCAGCCGGAGATCGCGAAGATCACACGGGTCTGCTCCTATGACCGGGCAGGATTCGGCTGGAGCGACGCGGGCCGTCTGCCACGCGTCGGCAGGCGGATGGCCGGTGAGCTCCATCAGTTGCTAACGAACGGTGGCATCTCCGGCCCCTATGTGCTCGTCGGCCATTCACTCGGCGGCTTCGTCGCGCGGCTGTATCGCCAGTCCCACCCGAACGATGTGGTCGGCATCGTGCTGGTCGATGCCGGGCATGAACGGCAATTCGAACAACTGGAGTTCCGAAAGTTTGCGGCGCCCGGGAAGACTCTGTTCCCGATCGTTCGCGCGATGACGGCGCTGGGCCTAACCCGGCTTTTGATATCGCGGGATCTTGCGCCGTCGTTCTTCTCGACGCAGGAAGCCGGCGCGCCTGCCGACATCCGCCCGCTCCTCCGCGCCGGATGGACGCAATCGCGCTACTTCAAGACGCTGGCATACGAAGGCGCAGCGCTGGAGGGCACCGCCGGACAAACCGGCATGGCCGGTTCGCTCGGGAACCTGCCCCTGACCGTCATCACGGCGACCGGACCGACCTGGTGGCCCGACATGCCGACGAGCGTCGACCCGACACGCTTTCGAAAGATGTGGCTCAAATTTCAATCCGATCTCACCAAGCTTTCCACCAACAGCCGCCAAGTCTTTGCCGATCACAGCAGCCACTTCATCAATTTCGATCAGCCTGAACTCATCATCGAGTCTATCCAAGAAATGATTGCCTTCCAAACACACCCTCAACCAGGGGGGTAATTCAGTCTGATGTCCTCGCGGTGATCGAGACCACGGCATGCATTTGAACACCCTCAGGTTTGCCGACTTTGCTATACTCGGTGCATCATGTCATCAGATGCACCGGCTTCGCAGCCGTCCGGGAAAGATCGTCGCGAATACTATCGGATCACCGTCGCTCTGCCCATCCGCATTCAGCCCGAGACTGACACGACGGAGGGTGCGCTCATCGAGGAATCCGTCAACATCAGCGGCGGCGGATTCGGCATGACAGTCGCCACGGTCTATCAACCCACTGACATCCTCTCGGTCACGTTGCGGCTTCCCGACCATGGCCTCTTCACATCCCTGGCCGAAGTGTTGCGGCTCGATCCCATCCCCTATCCCGGAGGGACTTATCGCCTCCACGCTCGCTTTATCAGGATGACCACACAGGACCGGGAAGTGTTGATCAGACACATCCTGAGGTTTCAACGGGACCACCTCCAGGCGCACTATTCCGCATGACGCAGAGCAACGTCCGCGCGCCACTCAGGCCAAAAACCACATCCCTTCCCACCTGCTTATCCCGCTGCATCAGAACGCGGGAAGACCGCCCTTCGACAGTCTTCCCGTGCTGCTTGGTCCAAGTGCCCAATCGGACTTACGCTGCTTTGGGCAGTGAAGCTACATCGACTTGCTGCCGCACCCTCTCGACCGGCGGACTGGAGATGGACACGGTGCTGGACTCGGCAGACAACGTCCAGAGTCCCATGAGCAGCACCGCCATCGCTCCCATCACAACCAGTCCGGCATCAATCACCGAACTCAAATCCATCATCGTGTTCACCTCCTTTCTTTTTTTCAGCGTGAATGCATGCCCAGCTGTTTGTCAAAACAAGCCGTGAGTCAGTGGCCCAGGCTCGTGCTCCGCCGAAGATTCCGTAGAACCCCGCCGGCGGCCTTCCGGTGACCCACGTCGCCAGCGCCATGGCACCCGGCCACGCTTGCCGAAGCCGTGCCGTCCGTCATGGCGGGCCTCTTCCTGTTCCGCATTATCATCACGTCGCCATTTCGCAAACCACTCTGATTGTCTCATCAAGCATTTCCTTTCTCTGTTCTACTCCCTCCCCTTGCTATACAGTTGGAGAGAAGGCCTCACCGGATGTAGCCATCGGTGAGGCCTCATCGACCGGTCACGTTGCAGGAGGAAGGACAGTCATCATGCAAGGCAGGCAACACCACAAGCCAATGTGCTTACCCCTCGATCATGATGCGTTTGGGTTTCGCCTCTTCCCGCTTGGGGAAGGTAATCGTCAGCAGTCCGTTCTTGTGAACGGCCGACGCGCGGTCATGATCGACAAACGTCGGGAGACGGAAGAGCCGCACGAACCGGCCCGCGGCAATCTCACGCAGGTGATAGGCCCCCTCTACCGCAGGGGCGTCCCTGTGCTCTCCTTTCACCGTCAACACCTGATTTTGAATTTCCAGCGCAATATCCTTCGGCTCCCATCCTGGAAGCGCGACTTCCACGGTGAAGCCGTTCCCGTCCTCCCAGGCGTTCGAGGCCGGCGCCCAGGTCTGGCCGGACGCGCCGAATACACGGAGCGCGTCATCAAACATCCGGTCGATCTCACGATTGAACACATCGGAACTCACTGAAGACAAAACGGTCGGGACAAAGCTGCTCATAACTCTCCCTCCTCCTCTCTACGAGAGGTTGTGTTATGGGTTGAGATTGTTAATGATGGATTGGGAGTCGGGCCGAGGAAGATCCGGGGCAATACCTGCCGCCGCTACTCCTCCAGTGTTGGGCCTTCCGCCAATCCATCCGGTCAAGTATCAGCAACGAGAAGGCAGATAATTTCACCTGCCTCAAAGTCAAGGGGGAGGGGAGTGAAGCACTGGTGTCCGGAACCGTGGCTTCCGACATCATCTCTCCATTCAGTTTTATCCCATTCATTTACAAGCAGAAAACACCCTGGTACGCGATGGCTAGTTCGTATCACCCCTAACCTTACGCTGCTTGCGTTGACGAAATCCTCGGCGCGGCACTCACAGCATTCCGCCTCACCCATCATTCTCTGCCACTCCCCGCCTGATGACACCCAAATGTGCCATCAATAAATGACAAACTCCTTGGTGATCGTGCAACCTTCTCATAAACTAGTCGCGACCCTTAGGAGGAATTCCGATCACAATGTCCGATACACAGTTCGAGCAACTGGTGCGCCGCCTCGAGACGTACGCCCGGAAATATCAGACTCAGTACAAACTGAAGGTCGCGCTGGTCGCCGCTCTCGGCTATGCCTATGTGCTGACCGTCCTGGGCATGGCGTTGGGCGTCGGTACCTGGCTGATTCTTTCGCTGAAAGACGGAGGATCGAGCCATCTCAGCTCCATCAAGCTGC
>JACOEJ010000049.1:0-21837 GCA_024998645.1 Nitrospira sp. | reverse complement strand
ATGTTGGCCATGACGCCGGCCCAGTTCCGCGCCGTGCTCGCGCATGAGTTCGGCCACCTCGGCCACCACCATGGGCGCTTCTCCGGATGGATCTATCGCACGCGCACGGTCTGGTCGCGACTGCTGGAAGAGCTGCGCGCCCGCGATCATTGGGGCTCGGTGCTCTTCACCAAGTTCCTGGACTGGTATGCCCCGTTCTTCAACGCCTATTCGTTCGTCCTGGCTCGCGCGCAGGAATACGAAGCCGATCGTCAGGCCGCCCGGCTGGTCGGTCCGCACGCGATAAAAGACGCATTGGCATCGCTCCAGGTCATTGCACATCTGATGGACGAACTCTATTGGCCCGCGTTGAATCGCCGGACCATTACCAATCCCACACCGCCCGCCTCACATCTCGATGAACTCATCACCGTATTGCAGCGCGCCACCCCTCACGACAGTATTCAGAAGTGGATGCACGAGGCGATGCAGCAGACCACCGACTATGCCGATACGCATCCGGCCTTGGCCGACCGACTGGCCGCGCTGGACCAGCTTCCCGAGAAACCCAATGCGCCGGAACCGCCGGCCGACTTCCCCCATCTCCGCGGCCCTCACGAGGCCACGGCCGCAAACTATTATCTGGACGCGCATGCCACCGCGACGCGCGAAGCCCTCGACCGCAGCTGGGCAGAGTCTGTGGCGGACGAGTGGCGGCAGAAGCACGAAGAAATGGCGGCAGCGCGGGCACGCTGCCAGGCCCTCAGCGACAAGTCCGCGACCGTCGGGCTCTCGGTCGACGAGCTGTGGGAATACGCGTGCCAAATGGAAGCGCTCGAAAGCGACCGCGCAGCGCTACCGTTGCTGCAACAATTGCTCATAAAGGCACCGACTCACGCGGCTGCGAACTTGGCCGTGGGCCGCCTCTTGCTGGCGCAGGACGATCAGTCTGGCTTGCTCTATCTGGAGAAAGCCCTGGCAGCGGACCGCGAGGCGGTCATTCCGGCCTGCCAACTGGCCTCCGGTTATCTGGAACGCCAGGGCAACCATAAAGAATCCATGCGCTACCGCGTCAAGGCGCAGCGGCAACGGCAGCAACTTCTTGATGCCGAAGCCGAACGCAGCACCATCAAACCCGGGGACTCGTTCGAACCGCACGGACTGGCCGCTGCGGTGATTGAAGGCATCGCCGGACAACTGGCATCGAAACCCGACGTACAGACGGCCTATCTGGTCCGCAAGAAGGTACAGGCCCTGACCGGCATCCCCTGCTATGCGTTGGTCATCATTCCGCACCGCGCCTGGTACGAGTTGGATGCGGAGGGCAGCAATCAGGCTCTCTTGGAGAAGCTCCGCACGACGCTGACGCTCCCGGGAAACACCTACATCCTCATCGCTGACCAGCTGATGAAACACCGGTGGATCAACACTCTCAAATCCATCCCACAATCCGCCATCCTGCACACACACACCGCCACTTCATAGCCCCCGTAACACATTGCACCGGTTCCCCCCTCGAAAGGTGGAGGAAATTCCTGCTGTAGGGCGCCGTTTTGCTGCTCTTTTCCTACGGATACGGTATCGGTATTCCATTGCCACAGCCTAGACTGGAGAGCACATTCCTCAAATCATCAGCAAATCCCGACATCATAAGGCTGTGTACTCAGACTGATCATCCTGGTCTTCACCTTGCATTGAGACCAGCATCGACATCTCAGTAGAAAGGGGACTCGCATGTTCGTTCAGATGGTAATCATGCTCTCAACGCTCCTCATTCTCCCGCTGATAGCCGGCGTACTGACGCTTGAGCAGATTCGAAATGACTGCCGGACATCTTCTCGCGTCCGGCGCCCTACCCCCATCATTTCCAAGTAGCCCTGTACGATCACGAATGAAAGGACCATCATGTCCGATCCACGCCAGCACTTTCGCATCTCCGTCAATCGGCGGGGTTTCATGCACCGCAACGGAGCCACCAGTCTCTGCACCCTCGTGGATCTCACCACACAGGGTCTCCAGATTTCCGCCGAACTCCCCCTGCTGGTAGGGGACCGAATCGAAATCGAGTGTCAGCTTGAAAGCGAGAGCCGGATTCACTGCACACTCAAGTTGACCCATGCCGCAGGGAGACAAGGCGGCGGCCGTGTCGTCGACATCACACCCCAGCATCACCGCCGATTGATGGATTTTCTGGATCGGCAGAACGCGGCTCCCCACAACAACCCCTAACCGCTCCGAATTTCGCCCGTCAGAAACCGCAGCCCCTCCAAGGAGGGATACTTTTGTCGACTCACTCCACGCTACACTACCCCTTGCCATGGAGCAGACCAAACCCTATCAGCGCGCGCATTACCGCTTGCCCCTACCTACGGCCTATCCCGTGATGTTTGCCGGTACCACTGCGATCGGCGAGGGCACGCTCACGAATCTGTCGGTGCTCGGCTGCACGATCGAATGTGCGACGGTTCTGCCCCAGGCAACGAACCTATTGCTGAGACTGATTTTGCCGGATCAGAAGGAGTCGCTCCCGATCGAAGAAGCGGAAGTGCGGTGGATCGATGATCAGCGGATTGGAGTGCGATTCAGCAAGGTGGAGCGTGCGGCCAATCTTCGGCTGCACGGATTTGTGTGGGACCGGATGCTTGAACGACTCCAGGCCATCAAGCAGCAACGAGCCGCTTCTTAGCAACCCTCCGGCGGTACAGCCACCTTCCCGACTACCGTTAAACAGAGCAGACCGATCCCGATCCAGACCAGCTCGCGGAATCGCCGCAACAGTGCAAAGGTAATCCCGGTCACATCGGAATAGCCGAAGGCTTGGAGCAGCAGCAGATTGCCGCCGTCCTGCGCACCAAGACTGCCGGGAATGAAGAATGTCCCGCCTTTGATGAAGACGGAGAGAGCCCCGATCGAGATCGCCGACCACACATCGGCGGGGCCTCCGAGATAGTAGATGATCACGAACACTTCCAGCGCCTCAGCCAACCACCCCAGGAAGTACAGGCCGGTAGACGCGTAGAACGCCGCCTGGTGTCGGGTATAGAAATTCAAAATCGTCTGATCAAGCGCCCGCAGCTTGTCTTCCCGTGCTTCGAGAAAGCCGATCCGCATACCAAACTTCCGCAGCGTCTCCAGGATCCAGGTAAAGAGGCCACGCCGTTGCACGAACACAAACGCCATGGTTCCGAAAGCCAATAGCCCGATGCTCAGCAACCCTGCCGCCACGATTTGTCCCGACGAACCCTGCGCGCCCAATATCCAGAAACCCAACGCGATCCCTAAAAGAATGAACAGCACCTGAGCGATGGTCATGGTCGTCTTGGCAATGACGACGGAAGCCAACCCTTCCACCATCGGCACACCGGACTTCTGCAGCAGATACGCTTTGAGCGGCTCACCGCCGACATAGGCAGTCGGCGTCGTCATGTTTACCACTTCACCGGCGGTGCGAACGGCAAAGATCCGCAAAAACGGCACCGCCTGTCCGGATGGACCGAGCGTGATCTTCCAGCCATAGGCCTCAACGGCATACATCACGAGGGACGGAATCAAGATGACACACAAGGCGACGGGACCGAGTCTCGTCGCAGCCTCGTAGATATTCCCGGGACCGATATGCCAGACGATGAGACTGAGCGTGAGGAAGCCGAGGAGGAGTAGCAGGAGTCTAAGCACGAGATCTTGCTGACGGACGAATCACCCACAGCATCAGCGCAGTGAATACCAGGGAACCGGCTGAGGCCATCCAGAGAAACCAATCCAGCTTGCCCACCAACGCCGCGATCAGAACGATCACGGAAAAATCACGGCTGGCAACATTCTTCAGCATGAACTCGGACCAGGCCGCATGGATCGGCGTCTTCCACCCGCTCGCCGCCTTGATCTTCTGGGCCCTGGTGACCAACGCGAAGGACGAGGCGTTTCCGATCACAGCAGCCGCACCCAACGCGAGCGGAATCCAGGCCTCGGCCTGCCCGGCCGTCTGTTGGTAGGCCCCTACGGCAATCCCGGCAAAGATGGCCATATGCACGACATTGTCCATCACGATATCAAGCCAGGCACCGAACGCAGACTCCGTGAATGTGAGGCGCGCCACTTCTCCGTCGCAACAATCGATCACCGCCGCAAATTGAAACAACAACGCGGCCACGATCGCCGCTTCATAGGTCCCGAGTCCAAACCCCACAGCGGCCAGCAGCCCTAGGACTGTCGCCACCATCGTAATGGCGTTGGGGGACGCTCCCAATGCCAGGAAGATCCGGGTGAACCAGCGGGATACCTTGCGATTGAAGTAGCGATCGACGAATCCCTCGAACTCGCCCTTGAGCGAGGAGAACAGCTTCCGTTCGGCGGCCGGGACCTCGGCCTGCGTCCGCACATCCTGATACCACTGCGAGGGATGCCCGTCCGTCCGCAGCACCCGTACCCGTCCATCGATCGCCGCCCGCTCAATCCATCGTCGGATCGGCATGGCTCCGGGAGGTGTTTGAGTATCCTGTGCCGCGGCCATGAGCCCGGCCGGCAGGACCAGCAGATCCGCCGTAACCAGCGTCGCATCTTCGGCCCGGAACGATCCGAGGGCGAGAAGCCGCTCGGCCTGCACTTTGACCGAAACCCGTCGATCTCCGGCTGCCCGCTGCACCACAGGCTGCGCCACCAGAATGGCCTGTCCCTCCTGCACTTCACGGCGCAGACTTTCGATCAGGGCACGTGAGAACACGCCTCGCACGCTCGCGACCAGGCAGAATCCGGGAACTTCTGCCGCCATCGCCTCCCAGGTGCGCGGATCATCCAGCGGGAACTCCCGGATCGGCATCCACCGCACGGGAATGGTGACACGCGGCCCACGGCCTAACGCCTGCTTGAGTTGGTCTTCTTCCGGACCGGCGAGCACGATCAATTGCCGAATGCCGGCCCGTTGCAACGTGAGCACGGCACGTTGAAACAGCCCGATCCCCACGACCTGCGTCAGAGGGCCGGCACTGCCCGGCACACGATCAAGGGATTCGCCAAAGACACTGACTGACGGCAGCAGGATGGCGGTCGCCAATCCCTGAACTTCCGCGCGATGCTGGATGAGACTTTCACTCATTGGACAACTCGTCGTTCGCAGTTGGGACTCAAGCACGCCTGATGGGCCGTCACACACAACCTGACGGCTAGAGCTTCGGCAGGATCTCCCGCTCAGCCCTCGTCACATCTTCGGGAAAATCGATCTCGGTCCACGGCAGCCCGCCGATTTTTTCATGCCCGACCTTCACGTCGCGGAAGAAGTCGATCAGTGCGTCTTCATACTCCATCTGCCAGGCTTCCCGGTCAACAAATTTCCGGAGCGACGCGACGACATGCGGTGAGTCGGCATGCCGCACCTTGAGAAAACCCACGCCTTCACCCGCATATTCATACCGGGGCGGCATGGTTTTCGTCAACGCGATCACCCGCCCGCCTTCGACCACAACCATGCATTCTTCACCGGTCTGCTTCACCGATTCATCCATCAGCAGTGCATTCTCGTAGGGCGAATTCACCAGCCGCTGTAAAATTTCCCGATGAAAGAGCACATCCGCATCCATGACAATCGTGTCATCGGTGAACGCAGTCCTGGCGATCCACAAGGACGAGATGCTGCCCCGATGGAACTGCTCGTTGACGAGAAAATTGACCCGCACTCCGCAAGCATCGGATTCGACGGCGGCACGAATCATCTCCTGTTTGTAGCCCACCACAATGTCGGCTTGACGGATCCCCACGCTCGCCAGCAACGTCAGATACCGATGCAGCAGGGTCTGTCCCCCGATCTTGATGAGGCACTTCGGGTGATGCTGCGTAACGGGCCAGAGCCGCTTGCCGACTCCCGCGGCCAGAATGATCGCCTTCATGCCGGCTTACATGCCTGTTCGAAAGCGTCGAGAAATCCCGTCAACTGCGCCTCAGTCAAGGCACCCATATTGGCCACACGGAAAATCTTGCTTTCCAACTGCCCCTGCCCTGCATAGATGACATAGCCCTGCGCCTTGAGACGATCGTGCAACTGATCGTAGGTCACGCCGTCGGGAAGCGAGTAGGCGGTAATGGTGTTCGATTGGCGCTCGGGCGTCAGCATCGGCTTGATCCCCAGCTTCGCCATGCGCGCGCGAATCAAGGTCGCCGCCTTTTTATAGCGTTGGATCCGGTTCGCCACGCCCTCTTCCAGCAACTCGCTCAGCGCTTCGTCGAATCCGTAAAATACTTGCACCGCCGGCGTGAACGGAATCATGCCGCGGCCTTGATCATCAACATAATGCGTGAGGTGGAGATACCACGACCGTTTCGGATACTGGCGCATCCGCTCGAGGAACCCCTTGCGCACCAGCACGAAGGACACGCCGGGAAATCCTTGGATGCATTTGCCGGCCGTGCCCGCCACCATATAAATGTGCGACCCGGCGATATCGATCGTCTCTCCGCCGAGTCCGCTGACGGCGTCGAGAATGAACGCGCGGTTCTGACTATCGACCACATCGGCAATCTCTTTCACCGGATTGATCAGACCGGTGGTGGTTTCATGATGAACCATGGCCACCGCATGGACTTCAGGATGCTGCCGAAGTGCCAACCGGAGGCGCTCCGGATCCGGCCTGGCGGTCCAATCGTACTTAAGCTCCGACACGCCCAGCCGGTGCAACCCGACCATCTGGGACAGGCGTTCCCCGTACACGCCATTATTCAGCACCAACACCCGCTTGCCGTGAGGGATGGCGGACATCAGCGCAGATTCCACTGCTGCGGTGCCGGAGCCGGTGATGAGCACCGCGGCATAGTCGGCCTCCGCGCCCGGCACAAAGGCCTTCAGCAACTTGCCTTGAATCCGGAGCAGCAGTTCGGTGAACTCGGATTCGCGATGGCAGATATCCGGCCGCAACAACGCCTGCCGCACACGCTCGGACACATTGACGGGGCCTGGATTAAGAAGAATCATGTTTCCCTTCGGCTTTCAGCCGCCAGCACTTCGCCGTCAGCCTCTTTTGAAGCTAACCACGAGCGGCTGTAGACTGACCGCTATTGTATGGCCTGCATGAACCGCTTCGTGATATCCGGCGGCTCATGGAGCACCCGTCCGGCATCTTCGGCGAACTCGTTGACCTTGATCAGTAACATGCTCGGCCCGTCCTTCTTCAGCATATCTTTGAACTCGTAGACGAGATCCTCGCGGTCGAGCACGCGCTCCACATTGACGTAGCCGGCCGCTTTGGCCACCTTTTCCAGCGGTACCACATTCGAAATGGTCGGCTGGTTGCCGGTCGTTCCGTACACTTCGTTATCGAACACGACGTGAATGAAATTCTTCGGCTTCAACGCGCCGACCGTCGCGAGGGTCCCCATCCCCATCAGGACGTTGCCGTCGCCGTCGAAAGTAATGACCTGTTTACTCGGCTTGGCCAAAGCTACACCCAGCGCGATAGCCGGAGCATTCCCCATGGAGCCGATCATGTAAAAATGCGTGGGACGATCCGCAATCTTGTGCACTTCGCGCGACGGGAAGCCGTTGCAGACGATCACCGGTTGATCGGTCAGTAATTCGAGAAGCGCGGCCAGCGCCTGCGCCCGGCTGATCAGGGTTCCTTCTTCAGGTCTCATGGATGCAACCCTTTCACGACACCCTTGGTAATCACCAGCGCAACGGGAATGCGCTGCTTCATAAAGGTCTCGGCCACCCACTTGAAATCTTCGACGGCGGTTTTCTCGGTCAGCGTCCGGTGCGGAATCTTCATGGTGTCGAGGAATTGCGGCATCACCTCGCCCATCACCAGATGCTCCGGAGCATCCTTGCCCCCTTGGCCCCGCCAGGACACGATCAGAATGCAGGGCTGCCGGTAAATCATGTTCAGCGAGATGAGTGTATTGAGGGAGGTGCCGAGCCCGGAATTCTGCATCAACACTGCAGGGATCTTCCCCGCCATGTAGGCGCCGGCCGCCATCCCCACCGCTTCGTCTTCGCGCACCGCCGGCGTATAGAGCCGCCGTACCATCAGTTCCGCAATAATGCCGCCCAGAATCGAATCGGGGACTCCGGTAAAGAAGTCAACCCCCATATCCTGGAGCGCCTGAACAAATGCATCGCTTTCAATCATCTCACTCCCGATCGTTTGCCGGTGCCATTGTGCATAAGCCCGCCCGTACGCGGGCCGGTTCCAAAAGCCGGCGCATTATAAGACAGGGCTGCGCGCATTCTCAACAAAACATCCGGTTGCGCCGGCCTCGGCGCCATGGTAGCGTGCCACGATGGATCGCTTTTCGGATAGACCGCGACACCATGATTAATCATCTGCTCCGTCATCTCCTCCTCGGGCTTGTCTTTGTTTCCAGCGCGCTGCACACGTCGCCGGTCTCTGCTGTCCCGATGATCAACGACCCGAAAGGGTTTCAGAATATCGGATGGGGCGCCGCGCTGGCCGGACGCACCGATGTGGCCCCATCGCGAACCGGTCCTCATATCACCGAATATCGCTCCACGACCGGCCCTGCAACCTTCGCCGGGGCTGAGATGACCAGCATCCTCCTCCTGTCGGTCGATGATCAATTCGCCCGCGTGACCATTCGCTACCAGGGGGAACAAACCCATGCCCAGGTCATGCGATTCCTCGAAACACAATTCGGACCGTTGGAGCGCATCCCCGGGCAGATGACGCGGGGATTGAATCAGCAATATAATTGGCGTGGACCCGAAACCGAGATCAATGTGACCTATCAAGCCAACACCGAGCGGGGGTTCATTTTCATCGACAGCCGCTCGCTGGCGCCGCGATTCAACGATCACATTACGGACTCCGCCGAGTAAGGGAATCTGAAACACCATGAACCGCTTCCCATTGTGCGTAGCCACCATGTTTCTCGGGCTTCTGCTTCAGTCAGCCCTGGCGATCGCCGTGCCGATCCTCAACGATCCAAACGGGTTTGAAGGGCTGCCCTGGGAGTCGGCGCTGACGGAAGGCGACCAGTTCACCAACGTCGAAGAGGCGGGACGGCTGCTCTCCTATGAGTTGAAAACCGGGCAACCGACACTCGGAACGATTCCGGTCGAGGTCCTACGCTACACCACCTTCGATGGGAAATTCGGTCGCGTGCTCGTCCGCTACCAAGGCAAAGATACGCACGAACAGATCCTAGCCTATCTGCAAACCAAATATGGTCCGCTCGATCGCACGCCGGGACAGATTTCGGTCGGCCCGATCCGCGTCTATGCCTGGCATGGGTTCGATACGGAAATTACGCTCCGGTACGAGTCTCGAATCGAGCGCGGGGTTATTTTTTTCGAGAGCCGCATTCTGCGCGAAAAACTCTCGGAAGGAAATTCAGGAACGGTATTCTGACAACTATTTTCTTCCTCTATAAAGCGGCGTTCCCAGCTCGCTAAAACCGGCTTCATTTCAAGAAACGTAATCCCCCCTCAGATTCATCAATCGTTGGCATTCCAACCAAGTTTCATCCATGGTGTTCGATAGGGCCTGAACTACTCGCCCCCTCTCAAAGAGGGGTACCATCCCCTCCACCTTGGGTATTTCAGGAGTCCCTCGATCACGGTACAGTCAGACAACGAAATAGCCGACAAGAGTGAAAGTATCACCACATAGAAATTGATCTGAGGCCAATATGAGAAAGTCCTTCCCCGAGTCACCGAAGCAGATGCGGCCGGCCTATTCCAGCCTGGACAAACGCTATACCGAACGGCTCACCATCGGCTGTAGGGTCCGATACAAGGGTGATATTTCTAGTCAGCCCCACGCCGGACAAGGACTGACCAAAGATATCTCCGTATCGGGATGCAAGATCATCAGCGATCGCCCGGTCACCCGGGGAACACTCCTCAGCCTTACCATCGATCTTCCCGATGGGGAGGGTCCGCTGTGCCTCACCTCGGCACATGTTATCTGGGTGTCGGGATGCCAGTTTTCCGTTCGATTCATGCAGCTCTCACCGGACCAACGGAAACGGCTACAAACCTGTATCTGGAAGAACATCTCGCATACGACGGTTCACGATCAGCGTCCCCGATTCAGGCTGGTGTAAACGCGCTGCTGCACTGCTGCTTCGCAAGGCCCCGGCGGTGTATCACCGTCGGGGCCTTTGCACATCAGAAACCGGCAGAGCCCTGCCCGAATGAGTCCTCTGGGCCACTTCCAGCCGGTCATGAGCCGCCTTCGTATCTTCATATTCCGGCAATACCCGCAGATTTGACGCTGTTTACCCCAGATCCTGACGCGGCTATCTGACACAGCCCCCCTTCAGCAGGGTCCCCTCACCCCCCGCCTAGGGGGCTGTCAAACGGCCTGCCTCGGGGTAGGGTTACACCATCAGGACAACGCAAACGGCCACGAGAGGCCGGAAAGGAACCAGCCCATGGAACACACAAAGACATACATCGAGCAGGACTCCACGATGATCGCTCACCACGAAACGGATGCCCCTCAGAACCTGCAAGTCTGCTATTCGGGAATGGATGACGGCCGGTTTGTCCTTGGCGACGGGACGATCACCGCCACCTCTGCCCACACGATGCAGATCCAAGGCGATTGCCCGGTGAACCCCGGGATGGAACTTGCCCTGATGGTCGCCATTCCTCACTCGGATGATCACCTCTACCTTGTGGGCGGGCAGGTGTCGTCATCCACAATACACTCCTTCGAGGTGGATCTCCGGCAAGTACCTGAGGCAACCCGGGAGCAACTAGCGACCCTGATGCAGAATTGCCAGGAGGCGCTCGCAGACTTCTGTTATGCGGCATAGTCACGCCAGTAGCCACAGACACGGGAACAGAAAGAGAGACCTCGCACAATGAGTTGGTGGAAATCAGACTCGACGACCTCATCCTCAAAAACGGCCTTAGCGGGAGCGGAGCGACGGCGGGATCCGCGGATCGGCGGGACCTTCAAGGTTCGGTATTCGGGAGCGGAGGACCAAAAGATTGTGATGGGACACGCGACCATCGTTGACCTTTGCCGCCACGGCTTCGGCCTCACAGGTGCCCGGGGGCTCAAACAGGGGATGGAACTCGCGCTCTTTATCGAGCTGCCCGAGGCTGAACACCCTCTCTGCATTCCGCAAGTCCGGGTACTTTGGATCGATGGCCAGCGCTGCGGCATGCAGCTCCCACCTCAGAAAATCGGAACGATGGATTGGATGGATGCCCTCCTTGACTGTCACTAGACCGCAACGCCCGTCACGGCGTGAAAGGATCCGGTTATGAAACCGCAACCTGTCCTGAAGACATCAGGATTTCTCAACAGCCCCATGGCTGAACGACGCGGGATCGACCGCATCCCCCTCTCGTTTGGCCTGATGTATTCGGGGTTGAATGAAACCGACGTCATCATGGGCAATGGGACGGTCGTCGACATGTCGCGGGGAGGATTGGGGGTTCGAGGCAACCAACCCGTCACGGTCGACATGGATCTCACCCTGTTTCTCTCTCTGCCCGACAGGCAAGATCCACTCTTCGTCATTCAGGCTCAAGTAGCGTGGGTCAATGAGCACCGGTTTGGCCTGAGGCCCCAACATAGTCCGGCCACATCAGAACCCCGCCTTCAGCGGTTTCTCCAGTCAATCTTTCACACGACTCGCACCGGCGGGAAAGCCTAACAGGAGCACTCACGATGTCTTCAGCCACCGCACAACAGAGTCATCAATCACGAGCAGACCAGCGACAAACCTATCGCATCACCGTAGCCAGACGCCTGCAGTTTGCGCAACGGCATAAGACAAGCCGGATCGGCAAGGCCCTCCTGCTCGATCTCTCCGATGCCGGATGCAGCCTTCAAAGCAAACACGGCTTCAAGGTCGGGGAGAGACTGGCCCTGGTCCTCGAGCTTCCGCAGCCGGTGCTGATTACGGATGCACAGATCGTGTGGGTCGACGGATCCCGGTACGGGTTGAGCTTTGCGCGCGTGAGCCCGCTCGAACGTTCCCGCCTTCGCCGGTTTCTGTGGAAGCATCTCCCCGATGCCGCCATGAGCGATCTCCTTCCGCTCTTCGCCACGGTCGAAGAACCGCACCACTCACAACCGCGCCTACAAATACTACGGTGATGGCGCACACCATCGATTCGCGCCATTGCTTGTCTTCCCCGTTCTGCCCATGCTAATTTCCGGTGAGTAATCACTCACTCGCCGGATTATGACGCGGACAACCCAACTATCCAGACAATCCAGCCAGGAACGCCAGGCGAGCCTGATCCAGGCCGCCACGACACTGTTTGCAAAAAAAGGCTTCAACGGCACAACCACGAAAGAGATCGCCAGGGCCGCCGGCATCAGTGAAGCCCTAGTCTTCAAACACTTCCCGACCAAGCGCGCCCTCTATGCGGCCATTCTCGCGGAAAAAGTCACGGTCAACGAACTCCTCGGCGCGATCGAAGAATCCGCCAAGAAGCAGGACGACCGGCGCGTATTCACCTTAATCGCCGGCTACCGAATTCGCCCCGACGTGGACCCCACCTTACTGCGACTGCTGCTGTTCAGCGCTTTGGAAGGACACGAACTGTCCGACATGTTTTTCGGCAAGCACCACAAAGTCTTCTATGACCATCTGGCGACCTACATTCAAACACGGGTTAATGACGGCGCCTTTCGACCGTTGGATCCCCTCTTGGCCGCCCGTGCCTTTATCGGGATGGTCGTGCACCATCGCCTGCTGCACGAAATCTTCGGGGTACCGATGGATCGCCCCTATGATGACACCGTCTCTACCTATGTCGATATTTTTCTCCAAGGACTTGTGGCGGCGCCTCATACCAGCGGCGCCAGGAAGTTAAGGACCCGGATATGAGGTCACTAAAGCAACACCCGTTCGTCATTCTCGGCGTGATCATTTTCTTCGCCGTCACAGCTCTGGTGGTCTTCCGTCTCAGCAGCGGCGCCAAAACCGACAACAAGAAGACTCGCGTCATCACGGTGGGAACGGCCACCCCCTTGAAACAGGATCTCCCCATCCGCCTCGCCTACACCGCCGACATCATTCCCAACCAGGTAGTGAACCTCTTTTCCCGGGTCGACGGCTACATCGCCAAGATTCACGTGGACAAGGGGGATCACGTCAAAGCCAATCAATTGCTCGTGGAGATCGACCATACCGATTATCTGCATGCCGTCAATCAGGCCAAGGCGAACCTCGCGGCGGCCAAAGCCAAAGTCGCCCAGCAACAAGCGGCCGTCCGCAATGCAACCCTGACGCTTGACCGGATGCAGGCACTCATTAAGGACCAGTTTGTCTCGCAGCAGGACTTGGACAATGCCCAGGTGAACTTCGACGGCGCCTCCGCCGCCCTGGAATCCTTGCAGGCGCAGGTCAAGCAGATGGAAGTTGCGCTCGCCCAGGCGGAAACGAATCTCGCGTACTCCTATATCCGCGCACCCTTTGCCGGCTATGTCGCAGAACGAAACCTCGATCCGGGCGCCAACGTCACCAGCGCCACCGCCAGCACCTCGACGAATTCGCGCGGCATCCTGAGCCTGCATGAGATCGAGACGGTGCGGATTTTGATCGAAGTCGTCGAAAAAGATATTCCTCTCGTCCACATCGGACAGAAAGCAGAAGTCCGCGCCGAAGCCTATCCGGATCGGGTGTTCGACGGAACCGTCACACGGATCGTCCAGGCGCTCAATCGGGCCACTCGCACCATGACCGTCGAGATCGATCTCTCCAATAAGGACCGGGCGTTGAAGGGCGGCATGTTCGCGCGCGTCGAAGCCCTGGTGGGCACCCACCAACAGGCGGTGCAAATCCCGATCGACGCCGTCAGCCGGCTGGAAGATGTGCAGTATGTCTACATCGTGCGGGACGGCAAAGCCCAACGCGTCAATGTCGAGATCGGCGCCCGTGAGGAGAATCGCGTAGAAATTACCAAGGGGCTGACCGGCAACGAACAGGTCATCGTCTCGGGCAAAGACCTCGTGCACGACGGCACCCCCGTCCAGACACAGTCGCTCGCGCCCAATGTGCCGATCGAATCCCCGGTGCCTATGTCGGTTTCACCCGCCCCCGCCAAAGGATAGATCCGTATATGTGGCTGACGCTCCTGGCACTCAGGAATCGTATCGGCATCCTGATGCTCTCGCTCGCGATGGTGGTGCTGGGCGTCACCTCGCTGGAACGGCTCCCCGTCGATCTCTTCCCCAACATCCAGGTGCCCGTCGCCTTCGTCGGAGTCATCTATAAAGGTGCGCCGCCGCTCGACATCGAACAAAGCGTCGTCTATCCCATCGAAAAAGCCGTGAGTTCCGCCTCCAACGTAGAGCACGTGGAGTCCTTCTCGAAGCAAGGCATCGGCGCGGTCCAGATCTGGTTCAACTGGGGCGCCGACATCAACGTCGGCCAGATGGAGGTGATGCAGCGCATCACCCAGATTCTGAACAGTCTGCCGCCCGGTATCTTACAGCCCTTTATCGTGAAGTTCGACGTCTCCAATATCCCCGTGTCGTTCGTGACCGTCTCCAGCGACGATCTGGACGAGCGGGCGCTCTACGACCTGGCTTACAACACGATCGCGCCGCAGATCGAGCAGATTGCCAACGTCGCCGCCGCCACGGTAGAAGGCGGCAAGATCCGCCAGATCAATATCAACCTGGATCCCGCCCTGCTCAATGCGCGCGGGTTGTCGATCCTCGACGTCGTGAAGTCCGTCAAAGCAGCCAATCTGATCCTTCCGTCCGGAGATTTGAAGGCCGGCAATCTCGACTACAACGTCTTCACGAACAATCAATTCAAGACCGTCGATCCGATCCAAGACGTCATCGTGAAAGTGAATCAGCAGGGCAGCCCGGTCCGCGTCCGTGACGTCGGAACGGTGACCGACTCCTCCGACATCCAGACCAATATCGTCCGCACCGACGGCACCAGGGCCGTGTATCTCCGCGTGAACAAGCAGCCCATCGCCAATACCGTCGAAGTCGTGGATGCCCTCCGCGCGGCACTCCCCAAGATGATCGGCATTCCGCCCGGCGTGAAACTCGGCATCTCCTTTGATCAATCCGTCTACATTCGCCAATCCATCCAGAACCTGATCGAGCAGGCCCTGCACGGTTCGCTGCTCGCGGCCGCCGTCATTCTGATTTTCCTGCGCAATCTGACGAGCACCCTGATCATTTCTGTTTCGATTCCGCTGTCGATCCTGGTGACCTTCATCGTGCTCTACTTCACCGGCCAGACGCTGAACGTGTTTACGCTGGGAGGGCTGGCTCTGGGCATCGGCCGGCTCGTCGACGACTCGATCGTCGAATTGGAAAATATTCAACGGCATCTCAATACGACGCCGCGCCGGTGGGACGCCATCCTGGAAGCCGCCCGCGAAGTCGCCATGCCGATCTTTGCTTCGACCGTCACGACAGTGGTCGTCTTCTTGCCTATGTTCTTCGTCGTCGGTATCGCGCGGCTCTTGCTGATTCCGCTGACCGTCACCATCGCCATCGCCCTCTTCACGTCCTTTTTCATCTCGCGCACGGTCACCCCGGCGCTCTGCTACAAGTTTCTGAAGCCCGAGCAGGAAGCGCACAGGTCGATGCCCGCCTGGTTCGTGCGCCTCATGGACTGGAGCCGAAACCGCTACGAATCCCTGGACCGCAGCTACGAAGACTCGCTGCGCTGGGTGCTCGCGCACCGTCGCCTGTTCATCGCCGCCATCGTCCTGATCTTCATCGGTTCCCTCATGCTGCTCCCGATGATCGGCACGGAGTTCCTGCCGGTCTCAGACGAAAGCCAGTTCCGCATCGTCTTGCGCGCTCCGGTCGGCCAGCGCGTGGAGAAAACTGAGCAGCAGGTCGCCGAAGTCGAACGGGTGCTCAGAGAAAACATTCCGCCGGACGAACTGGAAACGATGGTCTCCAGCACCGGCGTCCTCGCCCAGGGCCGCTCGTCGCTCTTCAATCCCAATACCGGCCCGCATACCTCCGTCATCTCCGTCTATCTCACCCCGCCGGACAAACGGAAGCGGAACCAGGTGCAGGTCATGAACGACGTGCGGCCCAAAATCATCAAACTCTTCCCCGGCGTGGCCATGTTCTTCGATCCGGGTGGACTCGTGAAGCGGGTGACCAGCTTCGGTTCACAGAAATCGATCGACGTCGAGATTTACGGGTATGACTTTGAAAAAGCGCGCGGCGTGATCCGCCAGGTCGAAGACGCCATGCACAAGATACCGGGGATCGCCGATATCGAAGTGAGCCGGGAAGAGAACTACCCGGAGATCAACGTGGTGGTGGATCGGGAAAAGGCGGCGCTGCTCGGCATCAGTGAAACCGACGTGGCCAACGCCGTACTGTTCTCGCTCAACGGGAACGGCCAGACCGACCCGATCATCTACACCGACCCGCAGAACGGGAATGAGTACTACATCAGCGCCTGGCTGGCAGAAGAGCACCGCAAGGATCTTACCGACCTGGACAACATTCTGCTCACGACGAAGGCCGGAGAGCCGGTGCTGCTCAAGAACGTGGCCTCACTGAAGCTGAATGCCGGTCCGGTGAAGATCGACCGGAAATATTTCCAGCGCGTCGTCCATATTACCGCCAACCCCACCACGCGCCCGTTGGGCGCCATTGCCGAAGACCTGGAAGCAGCCTTTGCCGCGTTCCAGCTGCCGACCGGATTCACCATCAAGTTGGCCGGGCAGATTCAGCAACAGCGGGAGACCTTCCAAGGCCTGCAGTTCGCCACCGTCCTCGCGTTGGCGCTGGTCTATATGGTGATGGCCGCGCAGTTCAAATCGCTGATCGATCCTTTCATCATCATGTTCTCGGTGCCGATGGGGTTTCCCGGCGTGATCTTGATCCTCTTCCTGACCAACACGACCCTGTCGACCACCTCAATGATGGGCATTATCATGATGCTCGGGATCGTCGTCTCGAACGGCGTGCTGCTCGTCGATTATACGAACGTCCTGCGCCGCAAAGGCCACTCGTTGTCGGATGCGGTCATCACCGCCTCACGCACGCGGTTGCGCCCCATTCTCATGACCTCGCTCGCGACCGTCTTCGGCCTGCTGCCGATGGCCATCGGCTGGGGCACCGGCGGAGAAACCAACGCGCCGCTCGCGCGGTCAGTCGTCGGAGGACTCAGCGTCTCGACGTTGCTGACGCTCTTTCTCGTTCCCACGATGTATATGATTTTTGAAGAGTGGCACCCGAGAAAGTTCGAGAAGGAGCAGCAGGCCACTGCTCCTTTAGCACCGACCAGCCCGCTTCCGGCACTGGAGTAGCATCCACACGGCCACCTCAGGCTGGTTCAGCCCGTGCCACGTCCTCTGTTTCCGGCATCTCCAAGCTGGCGCGGCCCAGCGTGCCGTCGCGGTAGTCGGCCAAGAGAATCCTCGCTGCCTTGTCCCGATCCAACGCCCCGCCGCTTCCGGCCAACAGACAGCCGCGCTTTCTGGCGATGGCTTCAATCACCCCCGCACTCGTCAGGCCCTCGGCCGCAAAGCCGTAGCGGGCTGTGAGTCTGGCGGGATACCGCGCGAGCAACTTCCCGGCGAGAAATTCGGCGACGGTTTCATCATCCACGACTGTGTGCCCCACGGCATTGATGGTGGCAAGCAACAAACCCACCTCCGGGTCCTTGATCGTCCCCCAAAGCAAACCGGGCGAGTCGATGATGGCCATATGGTCGCCCAGTTTGTGCCGCTGTTGGACTTTGGTCACTGCCGGCTCATCCCCTACACGGGCGATGCGCCGCTTGAGGAGCGTATTCATCAGGGTCGATTTGCCAACATTGGGGACTCCCATGATCAGCATGCGCAGCGGCTTCACATTGCTGTTGCGATGGGGAGCGAGTTGCTGGCACAGACGGGGGATCTTGGCAGCGTCACCCGCACCCTTGCACGACAGGGCCACGGCCGTCACGCCCTCTTGTTGATTGTACCGTTCGAGCCAGGCCTTCGTGACCGCCGGGTCGGCGAGATCGGCCTTGTTCAGGACCTTGAGGCACGGACGCTGCCGGGGCAGACGCAGCTCTTCGATCAATGGATTGCAACTGGCCTGGGGAACGCGCGCATCCAGCACCTCGACGATCACATCGATCGCTTCCATCGTCTTGGCCGCTTCTTTGCGCGCGGCATTCATGTGACCGGGAAACCATTGTATCGACATAGCGGGGCATCTTTCTGATCAACAGGACAAGCTGACAGCGTCGCAGAGAGGGGCAAGAGCCGTCAAGCACAGGCTCTGCGCGTCCAGTCGGTCTCGACGAGGTCACTAATGCACGAATGAGGAGAGGAATCAGGTCCCGAGAGTGGGAAACAGTGATTTCAGCTGCATCGCCAGCCCCATATCTCCGCTCACGCGGAGGCGGCCGGTCATCACGCTGGCCGGAACATTGAGCTTGCCGTTGAGCAGCTTCAGACAATCATCCCCTGCCATGGAGATGGTCACCTGCGGATCGGCATGCGCACCCGCCTGCACCGTACAGGCCCCATCTTTCACTTGCACTGAATACTGCCCGCCTTGGGCGCCGCTCAGATCGAATTGGTACACAACAGTCACATCTTCGGCGGCATCCCGATCAAGCGAGGCAGGAAGCAACTGGAAAAATTCGCCGATGGTGGTGGGCTTCATGAATGGATCGAAAGAATTGTGTAGGTGACGGCAATGGGGGCCACAGGTTTGTGGCCCCCACGCGCAGGCAATTCAGCGAGCAACTAATAACGAAGCGTGACCGTCGCCATACTCCGGCGCGCGCCGAAGAATTCCTTCGAGAAGGATTCGACGACGGCAGGGTCATACCCCTTGCAGCTGAAAATATCGAGATAGGCGTTGTTGGTGTCGTTGGCAAAATGGCCGCCGATCAACGACGTCGAGATCAGCTGCACCATGGAGTAGCCGGCCACACGACCTTCGCCGAAATTCACGACCTGGCACTCGCCAAAACGCTTCATCCCGATGAGCTCGCACAGCTCAACGACGTAGCGCTTGATGTGGTCAGCATCACGGATGAGGTCGGGATTGCAATCTTGGAGATCGACGGCAGTGCAGAGGCCCCATGCCTTACCGGGTCCTACCATGTCCTGGACAGGTAGCGAAGCGGCGACAGGGGTGCTCGTTGGTAAGATTGACGACTCGGATCCAGCCGAGATGCTCATGGGTAGAGACCTTTCTGTTAAAGAGTAAAGAGGCACGCGCGCGGCACCTTTTTTTGCACTATACCATGAAGTTTTTTCAGTGAGACGCAGCACGAAAACTTTTTTTTAGCTCGGGCCACCCGGTGCTCTCCAAGTCGGTTGACAAGGTTCACACCCCTCGGTGACAATGCGCCCCACTATGAGTAACCCATCGACTCCGACCGCATCCGCAGCCACACTCCCGGACCGACTCTGCACCTGGTGCAAGGTGCCGATGAAGAAACGCCTGGTCGGCGGCGCGCAATTCGTCCACTACACCTGCCCGAAGTGCGTCTTCCAGCACACGACCAGATTGGGCCCGAAGCTCCCTCCGGTCAAACACTAAACTCCCTCTCGGTTGCTACCCCCCAAAGCTTAAGTGGAATCACTCGTGTCCTCTTTCTTCACTCCCGGGATTCCGCTAGAGTGCCGCCTGTGATCACCCACTCGCACCAACGGCGCCTCTCTCGCTGGCTCTGGGCAAGCCTTCTCCTCAACCTCGCCCTGTCCGCCTGCCAGACGGTTCCAACCAAGACCTATGACATCCGCCAACGGGCCTTCATCTATCAACCCGGAACGCTCGTCCAGGATTATCAGGAGGAGTACGCCTACATCGAGCAACGGCGGAACACTGTGGCCAACGGTGAGTCCAACGGTGTCGCCGACCATGTGCCGATGGTCCTGCAAGTGCCCCCGCACCTGACCGGCCTGGCCTTCTCCGGTGGCGGCATCCGCTCCGCCACCTTTCACCTGGGCATTTTGCAATCACTCCATGACATGCAGCGGCTGCCTCAGATCGACTACCTAAGCACCGTGTCAGGCGGATCCTACATCGCGGGCTGGATGCTGGCTCATCTGGGCCGGGAGCAGGACGATGTCTACGGCAATCTCGTTCAGACAATGGACCAGGGCAAGCTCCTCGACCCACACAACGATTTCGTCGCCCATCTGCGCCACCACTCGGGATTTATCAAGGAGGGCGGCTTCTGGGAAGGGCCGAAGCTCATGTGGGGCTATATGTGGCGACTGATCCCCTATTACATGTGGGATTTGATTCTCCACATTAAGACCCCGCCGGAAATCGGCAACGAACTGCATCTGTTTACGCCCTATGAAGACCGGATTCAGCTCACCTACCTGCGCGGGAAGCACGAGACTCCGCTCGTTCGGCTCAATCGCAAAGACGCCGACGCACCCTATCTCATCATCAATGGCAATCTGGTCAACCGGGGCAGGCCACGCGCCTATGAAGGCGAATCGAACCGTCCCTACCGCGACAATTACAATTTCGAGTTCACGCGCGACTACACCGGCTCCGACGGCCTCGGCTACATCCAGAGCGCTGGATTCGGCTTGCCCGTGGTCGAAGCCCAGACCGAAGACGGCAAGCCGGCCTGGTTCAACCCGCGAAAAGTCGTCGTGGAGGATCTGACCGAAGGCACCTGCCACAAACTGAGACCGGAACGGGTCAGGGCGGATGCCTGCGTCCGGCTCTCGCAAGCCATGACCGCCTCCGGCGCAGGGTTGGATCTGGATAGTCTGGTCGAAGAATGGTACCGGAACGACGTCGCGCGCCTGCTGTTCCGGTTCGGCACCGCACCATTTAACATCAACAATGAATTTCAAACCTGGAACTACGCCCGCCGCTTCAATACCCCTGTCACCACTGTCTGGGATTATTTCCTGATGATGACTATCCAACGGATCTGGCCCGACACCAAGAGCCGGTGGATCGAGATCACCGACGGCTCGTTTTACGATAATCTCGGCACACAGACCTTACTCCGCCGCCAGGTGAGTCACATCATCGTCGGCGACGCCACGCTCGACACCACCTGGCAATACGACTACCTCCACCATCTCCAGGCCAGAATCAAAAGCTATTTCGGCGAGGGGGTACAATGGTGTGGAGAAATCCCGGAACAACATGAGATTGTCTGGTACCGCCGCTTCTGGGTCCTGCGGCCGGACGGCACTCCGACCGTCATTCATTACCTGAAGCCCTACGCCTACAACCCGACCCTCTTCAAAAAGAACCCGTCATTGGCCGCGCCCGGCAAGATCTTCGTGAGCGCCGATCCGGAGAGCGGCCGCCTCCTGGCGGAAGCGCCGCTGGCCAGTCCGCCTACCAACCCGACGCACCTGGATGGGAGCCGACTCCTCGCAATGATCACCGACGACCAGGCCCGCGAACGGGCGAAGCTGGCCATCAAGAAGGTGACGAAGATCGTCGAGGCGCCGGAGGGGAAGGAGTTTCCTCAGACGAGCACGATGTTTCAGTGGTATGAGCTGGAGGAATTCGAAGCCTACCGGCAACTGGGCTATCTGATGGGCTGGGCCTATCTCTCGAAGCTGGAATTGTCAGAAACGGAACTCACCCCCGCGGCCACCTGCCGCAAGTTGTAGGAGTCAGCCCCTAGCGGCGGGAAAAACTATTCTGCACGTGATCGTCGAGGATATGGGCCAGTCGCTCGCGATCCTCCGGGCTGATCGCGGTGATCGTCGCGCCGAACTTCGGGGACTGCACATGGACGACCTGTAGCCCGCAGGTCAATGTTTTCCCCTGGTCAAGGTCGATGACTAACTGAAGCGCATCCCCGCTCTTCACGAAGAGGCGGCTCTCAATCTTGACACCGGTTTCGCTGACATCCAGGACTTTGCACGGCGCCGAGAGTGCCCCTCGCTGCAAACGCCCGGCACGGCTGACATCAACGCGCGAGCCTTTTCGTTTGAACCCCATA
>JACOEJ010000048.1:25530-27000 GCA_024998645.1 Nitrospira sp. | reverse complement strand
CTCTGCAAACAGCAAACCTCATTTCACAAAGGATTGGAGAGATCGAAGAAATGCAGCCGGATACAGGCCAATCGCTTATTTCTCATTCATCGTGGAACCGACGTCCACACGATTTTTCATTCCATGAGTGTTTTCGCTCGACCCGCACAGTGCGTATATGACCATCTTCACATGTGAAAAAGGAACGGCCGATCAGGGTTGTCTTGCAGGAGCAGTCAGTTGCAGAACGGACGCCGTGCAGAAAGACGGGACTCTCTGCACGGCTCACGGCTATCACTTCATTTTGCGGGGGTCTTGATACACCATGAGGTGCGCGTACGGGGTGCCTTCAAACATGATGTAGACACCGGACGGGTTCGGAGCAACCGGCAGCTTCGTGCCGGCGGCGTCGAAGGGCCATATGAGCATCCAGTGCGGAGGCTCAGAGACATTCTTCGCTCCATCTCCCGACATGACCACCTGCCCGCCTTTTTCAAAGTGCGAGCCGCCGCGGGCCATATAGGCGATCCCCGGAACTGTGTTCGTCGGTTTCGGCGCATTATTCATCACGTCCGTCATCCATTGCTGCGCGGCCGCATCCATGCAGATCGGATCCGGGGCCGGCAGATTCATCACCGTGGGGATGCACGTGAAACCGTTGGCGCTCTTTCGCGCCTCCGTCAGCTTTCCATCCGCGCCGAAGACCATCACGCCGGCGTCTTTCGAAATGTGCGGCGGTGCTCCGCTCAATGCGAGGGCGGTCTGTTCTTGCACAGACATAGCTTTGACTTCCTTCACGGATGCCCCCTTCTTAGGTGGCTTATCTGCGGCGAGGATCACGACCGGCATCGCGAGACAACAGGCCATCATGCCGGCAAACAGCATCGGTTTACTCATCGCAACCTCCCTGGTTAAGAAAATGAAGACGTACGGATAGAGATCATGCCTGCGGACAGGAAGCATACAGTCTATTGATGCAAGCCGCCATAGTGCAGAACGGCGATGAGCGCTGACTTAATCCTAGCAGTCATGATACGCAAAACCGGCTTTCAACAGGTCCCGCCGCAAGGCGATCCGTTCTCCTCAGCAGCTCCCCTCCTCTCAATCCTCTTCCGCCCTCCCACCCCTCTGATCCTACTGCTCATAATTCTCGACGATCTCCGGCGGGCGAATTTCCGCCTCGTTCGGATCAAGCCCGACGTCACGAAGAGCTCGTCGCTGGCGCAAGAGATCCCAGCACTGATCCAGTTCGACCCGGACTTGCGCCAGCCGCTTCCGATCAGCTTTGGGATGCGCCCTGAGCTCATGTAATCGATGCTCTTCTTCGACCAGGCGCTGAATGTGATTGAGGACCGGCTGATCTTCGATTTGATTCTCCACGAGAACCTCCTCCAGCCCGGATGTAGTCGGTATGAATATGTTTTGATCGTACGCCCACCCCACTCTTCGGTCAACTGACGCTCCGGCCCATCTGATGACCGGAAACATCGG
>JACOEJ010000048.1:0-25430 GCA_024998645.1 Nitrospira sp. | reverse complement strand
ACCCCACTCTTCGGTCAACTGACGCTCCGGCCCATCTGATGACCGGAAACATCGGGTCGGTCATGCCGTTCAGCTTGTCCGAAAGAATGCGGTCGGGCCTTGCACACACTCATTCCCCGGCACGCGGTAACCGGCTCCTTCCCGTTCTCCATTAAAGAAGAGAGCGACCGTCGCACCATGCGCGACAAATACATGGTCGAGACCGACAGGCCTCAGTATAATGTCTAGATTTTTCTTCTGATGTTGGATCGCGAGGGACACCGGGACCGCTGAAGGATCCGCCCGGTGAAGGTTGAGGCACAGATGGAGCGCTCTCTACGCCAGATTCCCTCGGGGATCTGGGTATTGGGTTTTGTCAGCTTGCTGATGGACGTGTCATCGGAAATGATCCACAGCCTGCTCCCCCTGTTTATGGTGACGACCCTGGGAGCCAGCACCTTTGCAGTCGGCATCGTCGAAGGGCTCGCGGAATCCCTGGCGCTGATCATCAAAGTCTTTTCGGGGACACTGAGCGACTATTGGGGCAGGCGAAAGGGGCTGGCTGTTTTCGGTTATGCCTTGAGTGCCTTTACCAAACCGCTGTTTGCAATCTCCTCCAGCATCGGCCTCGTCCTGACCGCTCGCCTGCTGGACCGGGTCGGCAAAGGCGTGCGTGGCGCGCCACGTGATGCGCTGGTTGCGGACATTGCCCCGCCGCACCTTCGGGGCGCTGCCTTCGGTTTGCGGCAATCACTCGATACGGTCGGTGCGGTGCTCGGACCGCTGCTCGCTGTCGGATTGATGCTCTTATGGGCCAACGACTTCAGGGCCGTCTTCTGGGTGGCCGTTGTGCCGGGATTGATGGCCGTCGGGCTGTTACTCTTCGGCATCCAGGAGCCTGAGCATCGGCCTGTATCCAAAGGCAAAAACCCGATTCAATGGGAAACGCTCACCCGCTTAGGATCGCGCTATTGGTGGGTCGTGGGTTTCGGGGCTGTCTTTGCGCTGGCTCGATTCAGCGAAGCCTTTTTGGTGCTTCGTGCTCAGCACGGAGGAGTGCCTGTCGCCTTCGTTCCCCTGGTGATAGTGGCGATGAATGTGATCTACGCCTCTTCGGCCTATCCGTTCGGCAGGCTCTCCGATCAGATGCGTCACACCACGTTGCTCTCGCTCGGCCTCCTGGTCTTGATTGCGGCAGATCTCGTCTTAGCAAGTGCCGATGACTGGGCGGTGATCGTAACAGGTGTCGGGCTGTGGGGCCTGCACATGGGCATGACGCAGGGATTGCTCGCCACAATGGTCGCGGACGCGGTGCAGGCCGATCTCCGGGGGACTGCCTATGGCGTCTTCAACCTGGCCGGCGGCGTGGCAATGCTGGTCGCGAGCGTCCTCGCCGGATTCCTATGGGATCAACTCGGTGCCGCCTTCACCTTCTATGCGGGAGCCGTGTTGTGCGTAGTCGCGCTCACTGGGCTCATCCTGTACCAGTTGAAATATGAGACATGAGAGTTCGGCCTGCCAGCCAACAGCTCGTCATGCATGATGGAAAGCTGTTTCGACTCGTTCGTGAGGCTCGACAACCTTCGCTCTCCGACACACCGATTCCCCGGCATTCCGACAACTCAGCGTCTGTCTTGTCGCTCAACGCTTCTCTTTATCGAACGCCTGGTTTCTTCTGCGGTGTTTCTGCACCACGCGGATTGCTTTCTTTGCTCGCCGGAGACCCCGCATCGGGATTCTTCGATATACCGGGATCAAGGCTCGGTGGTTTCACTGCACCGCGGGGATCGCCGAGTTTCTCCGGCATATGCTGGATACCCGGATCGCTCTTGGACGGAGCAGGCGGGACCTTGCCGGACTCGATCATTTGTTCAGGAATAACGCCGGGGTCCGGCGCGCGACGATCTGCCGGCGGGGACGACGGAAGTCCATCGGCAGCATAGGTCACGACAGGAAGAAGGCTCAGAATAAGAATGCTCACAAGCTGATTCGGCTTCCCAGACCATCTTCTGGGAGACAGTGAGGAGGAATCGTTTTCGCACATACGTGTGGACGGCATGATACTCACCTCGCTGCTTTTAATATGCTCCTGTCCCCTGTGAGGACTCGGTCTGCTATCACTTCTTTCCACACCCCCCATGGCCACAGGAACAGGGGTCGCCGTTTTTAGCCTCCCGACAGTTTGACGAACAGAATTCTTTCCCGGGCTCGGCCGGACAGGTACAGCCCGGGTGCGCACATCGTTTTTCCGCCATGGCATGCCTCCTGAAACCGTTCCGGGGTGAGCAAGGCGTCAGACACGCTCTACTCCCCGACCGGTAATCGACTCACAACGCTTTCGTCCATCCGGAGATGACGCCGACGGAGTAGGCCCCGTCGACGCTCCCGATGAGAATCTTATGACGTGTGTTTCTTGACGATGACTGAATCTTTAATAGCCGGATTCGTCGGGGAAAGTGCCGCCGCCTGCTTGAAGGCCGCCGTCGCCTCAGCGTGCTTTCCCATCTTGTCGAAACTGAGGCCCAAGTTATACTGGGCTTCAGCCGACTTCGGATCAGCCTTGACGGCTTTCTGGAAGCCTTCGATCGCGGCATCCATCTTCCCCTGCTTATATTGGGAGACGGCCTCGTCATTGTCCGCCCGGCCCGGTGAACCGGCTGTAGCCATCAGCGCTGTCTCCGGCGCAGGCACCGCTTCTGCGGCACTGGTCTTCGCCGCAGGAATCGCCGGCTTATTGGAATCGCACGATGCGAGGATAGGAATGAGCCCCGCGAGCATCACACTCACAACTAAAGAGACCTGTTTCACAATGCACCTCCTGTTAGACATAGATCATACGTTTTCCACATACTGGTGCACTGAGAAGCGCCTCGTCTGATCAAAAGTGATCACTTTCGAGAAACCGGAGCACGACACGAAGCGCGCCTGGTCTGCGCGATTTCAGAATGCTGCTCACGCATCATGGATCTTCTCCTCGAAGCGATCGCTCCAGCCCTGGCGTATACGCACTTGAGGAAAACATTGGTGTACTGAATAGAGAGGCACGTTTGCAGTAGACTTGCCGGGAATAGAGAGAAGGGACCGGATGCCGCACAGCGAGAGACACAAGACCCACCGCATCGGATGGCTCCGTGCGGCCGTGCTTGGCGCCAACGACGGGATTGTCTCTACCGCAAGTCTCGTCTTAGGCGTGGCTGCAGCAGGCGCAAACACCGCAAGCATTATGATCGCAGGAGTGGCCGGTCTGGTGGCCGGCGCGATGTCGATGGCGGCGGGAGAATATGTGTCGGTGAGCTCACAAGCCGACACCGAGCGAGCCGACCTGGATCGCGAACGAAAAGAACTCGCGGCTCATCCCAAGCAAGAGCAGAAAGAAATGACTGATATCTACATCGGGCGTGGACTGGATGCAGCACTCGCCTCGAACGTCGCGACTCAGTTGATGGCGCATGATGCGCTCGGCGCTCATGGACGTGATGAGCTGGGGATATCCGACAGATCGGCCGCACGACCGATTCAAGCCGCGTTGGCATCAGCCATCACCTTCTCGGTTGGTGCGGTTCTGCCTCTCTTGGTGGTCCTTGTCGTGCCGACAGCGGCGCTCATGTGGGCCGTCTCCGGCAGCTCGCTCCTGTTTCTCGCCCTCCTCGGTGCCCTGGCTGCGCAGGTCGGCGGAGCACCCGTGCTCACAGCTACCGCGCGGGTAACCTTTTGGGGCGCCCTCGCTATGGCTTTAACCGCCGGAGTAGGCGCATTATTTGGAGTCGCTGCTTGACATCCCAGTCACACAGGAACTGATCCAAACCACCCGCGTTCCTTGCACCAGCATCGCTCTATCACTGTTCACTATTGATCAGTTTTCCAGCTTCCTGCTGGATATCATAAACATAAGCATTGCGCGTCTTGTATCGCTTGCTCGTCGAGCGGTTTGGTCGTATGCAGCAGGTCCAGAGAGTCCACGGATTCCACTCTTAACCAGGAGGATTCAATGCACAAGGTCATGGTAGCCACCATCGCAGTGATCGGTATGTTCTCGGGAATGCCACAGATGGCTCAAGCCGATGACGCGAAAGCCAAGATGGAAAGTATGAAGGGGGAAGTGAAGGCCAAGGGGCAAGAGGCGAAAGGCGAAACGAAGGCCTTAATAGAAGAGGCCCAGGGAAATAAAATGAGCGGGACTATGGAGCGGGCAAAAGGCAAGACCAAAGCCGCCGGCGAACGTATCAAAGGCAAGGCGAAAGAATTAAAGGCCAAGACCGAATAACACCGTCAACTCAGCGTCGGCCCCTCAAAGACCGGCACCATTCAAGGAGGTTTCAATGAAGACCCGTCAACTCATAACAGGAGCCATGAGCATGATCGCCATGTTAGGCCTGGGAGTGCAGCCCAGCCTGGCAGATCCGGAATATGGGTCCGCGCATGCGCCGGCGGGCGGTCATGGCGGTTATGAGGACATGACGGGCCATCATGGCCATGCGGCGGACCACCTCCGGCATATGTTAAAGCACCAGCAGGAGATCGGGCTGACCGAAGAGCAGGTCAAGAAATTGAAAACCGTCGAACTGGATTATGATCGCGCGCGGATTAAGGCCGACGCGGAGATCCGAGTGGCCGAACGTGAATTACTGGCGCTGGCGGAAGATGAGAAGACCGATCTGTCCGCTCTCGAAGCCAAAGTGAAACAGAGTGAGATGCTCGATGTTGGACTCCGGATGTCGGCGTTCAAAGCCCGCCGCGACGCGCTGGCGGTCCTGACACCTGAGCAACGCGAGAAAGCCAAGGCATCACATGAGAAGCGGATGCAGGAGATGCGAAACAGTCCACAGAGTCCCCCGCCCCGAGGAAGCCACTAGGAGTCTACAGGAGAACCGTCGGCAGACCATGCTATAGCGCAAGGAGACTCACGATGCTCGAGACGATTGCGATTGTTCTCGTTATTCTCTGGATTCTAGGCCTTGTCAGTTCATACACCATGGGCGGATTCATTCATGCCCTCCTGGTGATCGCGATCGTGGTCATTCTGATTCGGGTCATTCAAGGTCGACGCGTGTAAGGTCCCAAGATCCGTACGGGGGTGACCCAGGCCGCGCGGTGCACGACGAGCTGAGCGTCAGGCTCTGTCATGTATGCCACGTCATTCGCTACTTGGCAGATTCTCTACACACGAGTTCTTCTCTTCAGGATTTTCCGTCGCGACGGGATCCAGTAAGGCTGTTTCACTTCGATACGTCTCCAGAAGCGTGACGGCAACCGCAACCACCAAGGGCCCGGCCACAATACCGACCAGGCCGAAGAACCGAAGACCCCCGATCACGCTAAAAAACATGATCAACGAGTGTAGCTTCGACACTTTACCGACAATAATGTTCCGCACCAGTTCATCGATCACCACGGACAACACGATCCCCGCCACAACGAGCGCCCACGAACGGGATATAGGCCGTAATGGCCATGACGGCGCCCCACAAGATCGGGGACGGTAAGCCCACCGACCAAAACGCCAACCAGCCGATAAACCCTTCCAGCAAGGCCACAATCGTGTTGCCGTACACGGCGCCTTTAACCACTTCGTCGAAGCGCGTCAGGACCAGCCGGCGGCGCTCCGGCGTGATGGGGAGATTCTCCTGCGTCCATTCGACGATGCGCTTTCCGTCCCGGAAAAAGTAGAACGCGGACAAGAGCACGATGCCGAACTCGATCGCCCACTGCACCAGATTGGTCACCACGTTGGTCGACTGCTGAATCAAGAGTTTCCCGAGATCGGCCACTCCGGTCACCAAACTCGACTGCAAATCGCTCCCCGTCAACCGTTCGAGGTTCTGAAATTGCGCGACGAACCCCGCAATCACCGGGTACCGTCGCCAACCTACCCCTACGGAACGTTCGCCCTGCTGCAGATATGTGACCAGAGATGAGACCATCCCTGCGAGGTCCTGCGCGACGAGCAGCGTCAGATAGAACAGCGGGAGCAGGAGTCCGATGGTGAGGATCGTGCACAGGAGCGACGCGCTCAGCGCCTCCCGTCCGCCGGTAGCACGGAGAACCCGGCCATACAGCGGATACGCCGCATACACGAGCACGACGGCCCAGAGGATGGGAGAGAAAAACGGACTGAAGAGCAGCGCGGCCAGAGCTAGCGTCCCGACCATCAGGGCAATCTGCGCAACCCGATTGGTTCGAGATACCGCCTGGCGCTCTGGTTGATGTAGCATGTGCAAAGGATCATAGCGAAGCGCGGCAGGTACAGCAACCTGACGTACAGTCCCTGTATTCCAGACCGCCAGGACGCCACATGAAGAATCACGCCATGCAGACCGTGTTCGTGCTATAGCTAGGCCAAGGGCATCCATGACTCTCGCGATCCGCTCCACGCTGAGTTTATATTGAGGAACCTATGACCAGTCATCGTTCAGATCTCAAAAGCATCGCCCGTCGTGCCATGATTGAGCGCGGCCTCCTGCCGGACTTTTCTGCTTCCGCGATGGCCGAATTAGGCCGTATCCAGACGCCTGCCACTGATCAGTCCTCATCCCTACGCGACCTGCGGGAACTGCTATGGGCGTCGATCGACAATGACGATTCCCGGGACCTGGACCAGCTCACAGTCGCCAAGCCGCAACCGGACCGGTCGGTGAACATCCTGGTCGCGATTGCCGATGTCGACGCGCTGGTTACGAAAGATTCCGCTCTGGACGCACATGCCCGGCACAATACGACATCGGTCTATACCTCCGGCGACCTCTTCCCCATGCTGCCGGAAAAGCTCTCGACGGATCTGACGTCGCTGGGCGAAGGGCAGGACCGCCTCGCGCTCGTCGTGGAGTTCGTGGTCGCGGAGGATGGCGCGGTGCTCAGCTCTACGCTCTACCGGGCTCTGGTCCATAACCATGCCAAGCTGGCGTATAACGCGGTGGCCGCATGGCTGGCGGGAACCGGTCCTGCGCCGGAACGGGTCACGACCGTTCCTGGACTTGACGGTCAGCTTCGTCTTCAAGATCAGGTCGCGCAGCGCCTCAAAGCACGGCGGCACCAGCAGGGTGCACTCAGCCTCGAAACGATTGAGCCGCGCGCCGTCTTTGAAGGCGAGGTGCTGACTGCGCTCAGAGTCGAGCAGAAGAACCGTGCGAAGGAACTGATCGAAGATTTCATGATTGCGGCCAACCAGGCCACCGCCTCCTACTTGAAGAGTAAGGGCGTGCCGTCGTTCCGTCGCATCCTGCGCTCGCCTGAGCGCTGGCAGCGGATCATCGAGGTCGCGGCGCGCTGGGGCGAATCCTTGCCGGGAGAACCCAATGCACAGGCACTCGAAACATTCCTCGTGAAACGAAGGCAGGCCGATCCCCTCAGATTTCCGGATCTGTCCCTGGCGATTGTGAAGCTGATCGGCCGGGGCGAATATGTGCTCGACCGCTCGACGGACGGCGCGCCGGAACATTTCGGACTGGCCGTGAAAGGCTACACGCACTCCACCGCTCCCAACCGGCGCTTTCCCGATCTCATCACTCAGCGGTTGGTGAAAGCCGCACTGGCCGGCGCACCCGCGCCCTATCGTCCTGATGAACTGGAGTTTCTGGCAGGCCACTGTACCGAGAAGGAAGACGATGCCGAACGGGTCGAGCGGCAACTTCGCAAATCCGCCGCGGCCCTCTTGCTGGAGCCGCTGATCGGGCAACGGTTCGATGCTATTGTGACAGGCGCTTCGGACAAAGGCACCTGGGTGCGGCTCCTGGATCCGCCGGTGGAAGGGAAACTGACGACGGGCGCGAACGGACTCGATGTGGGAGACACCCTGCACGTACAACTCGTGAGCACGAACGTCGAGCGCGGGTATATCGATTTTTCCAGAGTCGGAATGTGAGTGCGAGCTCAGGCAATCCCGCGAGCCCCTGGCAGAAATGCCTGGTGCCAACAGTGGAACGTTTGCGAACGGAAGAGCCACGGCATTACTGTTTCAGCACGCATTTTTCGTACAAGTCTTTCAGCTTGGCCGCGGGATCGTATCGTGCTTTGAGCGCTCGGTAAGCTGGTTCGTTATATAACTGCCAGAACTCTTCGCGTGAATAATACGCATTTGAGTAGAGAGACTTTTTCCCCTGCAGCTCTCGCACCATGGCTTCAACTTTCTTGTCGAAATACCCGTCCTCATGATCGGTGCTCACGGCATCCCAGAACCCAAAGTTAACGTAGAGCTTCCCGGGAGTCATCGGGTATAACGGATACGAGACTGACGGATCATAGACCATGACCGGACAGATCCATACCGGTGTGATTCCGATCTCCCAGTTAAAAAACCTGGCAAACGCAGCCGCATGCTCAAGCGGAATTTCGACGTCCTGAATCACGGCCTCCTGCCGGCCGGTCAGCGCCTTGGCCACCCGCTGCGCAAAGGGTGAACGGTTAAACTTATTTCGAAGCTTCCAATACACCGTGGAACAGAGACGTTTTCTGCCCCAGAGCCATCTCACCACAGGATGCTGGACGAAGAAGTGCTTTGAGCACCAGAACCAGTCGGTATCCCATCGCCACAGATAGTCGTGGATCGTCAGATAATCGACGGTCTTCTGCCGGATCGATCGATAATAGATATGGCGATAGGTGTAATCGCTGAGCCATTCGGCCCGGTCGACACATTCGCCCGTCGTGATATAGAGCTCGCGCTCCCCGAACATCGTACCGTCGACGAAATCCACCTGCCTGTCCTGGCATACAAGCCCCAGGGCACGAAAATAGCTATCCAGATCTGAGTACCGCTCGTGCCGGAGCTTAACGAATTTCTTGACGGGAACAAGCTGCACTTTCACTTTGAGCGCATAGCCCAACGTGCCATAGGAGTTGGCAAAACCGAAAAACAGATCTTTGTGTTCATTGTCTTTGGTGGCGATAGCAACCGTGCCGTCGGGCAGGAGGATGTCAATTTCAAGAATCGTTTCGTGTACAAAGCCATGCGCGAACGAGGAGGACTCAATCCCCACTCCAGCCAAGGCTCCGCCGATGGTAATCGACTTGAGCTGGGGAACGACGGCCGGCATCAACTGGAACGGCAGCGTTTCACGAACCAGGTCATCGTAGGTCGTCATCCCTTCGACCTCGGCAACCCGCTCGTCCGGATCAATGCGGATCACCTGATTGAAGTGGCGCACATCCAGCTTGTGCCGCGGCTCTGGAGTTCGTTGCCGGAACAGATTGGAAGTCGTCTTTTCTAGGGCGAGGGATCCGGTCTGATTTGAAGTACGAAGGAATTGGGCGACTGCCTCCCGCTTTCGAACATACTCGTCAGGCGAGATCATGACCGTTACCGGACCGATTCATAGCCACCCAACAGGCCATGCTTTGACATGACAATCTGCCAGAGATGGATGGTGCGGGCGCGGAACGCCCCCGCGAGCGATAGCAGATAGTACCGCCACATCCGGAAGAACCGCTCGTCAAAGGTGGAGTCCCATTCCCCCCGATGCCGATCGACATTCTCCTGCCATGCCAGCAGTGTGCGGTCATAGTCGGGGCCGAAATTATGCCAGTCTTCCATGACGAAGAGCCCGTCCATCGCGGCGCCGAGTTGCGCGACCGATGGCAGCATTCCGCCGGGAAAGATATATTTATCGAACCACGGATCCCCGGTGGTCACCGAGGCATTGTTCCCGATGCTATGGACCAACACCAACCCATGCGGCTTCACGGTCCGGTGAGCCACCTCCATGAGCGTGCGGTAATTCTTAAATCCCACGTGCTCGCAAATGCCAATAGCGGCAACCTTGTCAAACTCCCCGCTTGCGTCACGATAGTCGCTGAGCCGGATTTCAACCGGAAGCCCGGCACACCAACGACGCGCATAGGCCACCTGTTGTTCGGAAATATTGTAGGCCACCACCGAACAGCCATAGTTGGCCGCAGCGAACCGGGCGAACCCTCCCCACCCGCAGCCCAGCTCCAACACCCGTTGGCCCTTCTTAAGCTGCAGTTTGCGACAGATCAAATCCAGCTTGTGCTCCTGCGCCTCCGCCAGTGTGTGTGCCCGCTTCCAATAGCCACAGGTATATTGCATGTGCGGGCCGAGCATCTGTTCGTAAAACTCGTTGCTCAAATCATAGTGGCATTGCGCAACCCGTTTCGAGCGGTCCTTATCCTGCATGTTGAACAGGCGAGCCTTGAACGTGTTCAGGAGGAGATGCTTATCGTGCACGGCTTTGTCGAGGTCGGCAGAGTCAACCTTGAAAAAGAACTCGTCCAGTTGCGCGGCGTCCCACCAGCCGTCCATGTAGGACTCTCCGAGTCCCAGCGAACCCTCAGTCAGGACGCGCTTATAGAATCGGTCATCATGGACCAGGATATCCCCGGGCTGAGACCCGCCGAGGTGCACGTGGGCCCGCTCGAACAATTCCTGAACCGTGTGCTGTGGATTCATAACCGAGGCTCCTTTTTCATCTCGCCGCGCGGTTGACGCGGATGAGTCGCCGCGTACGCGTCACACCGGCGCTGACGCGCCTGCAGCGCGAGAGACCACGATACGGGCACGAAAAGATTGACCGATCGACTGAACGACCCCGGAGTTACTAGTTGCCAGGAGCGTAGATCTTAGCCTTGATGTGATCAGGAGGGGTTCGAAGATCCCACACAATCCGGAACCAGGAGAGCAGGATCAAGAGATAATAGGAGAAATCCACCTCCCACCAGCGCCATCCCTGATTGACCGACGACTGATAATAGTGATGGTTGTTGTGCCAGCCTTCCCCGCAACAGAGGATCGCCAGGATGAAGCTATTCCGGCTTCCATCGCGGGAGTCGTATCGCACGCGTCCAACAATATGGGTCAGTGAGTTGATAAAGAAGGTGCAATGATAGAGCACGGTCGTAGAAATGAAGAATCCCCAGACGAGTCCGGGAAACCCCCACACCGTATAGATCAGCAGTGCATACAAAAACGGCGGCACGTAGTGAAACCGGTTGAGGAGGCGCAACTCCGGATACTTCACCAAGTCCCTCACAATGGCGAACTCAGTCCGGTCGTACTCGTTGGTCAAGAGCCAACCCACATGGGAGTACCAGAAGCCTCGCTGCACGGGGGAATGGCGATCTTTTTCCTGGTCCGAGTGTTTGTGGTGATGCCGATGGTGGGCGGCCCACCATAGCACCCCCTTCTGCGCCGACGTCATGGCACACACGGCCAAGAGAAACTGAAAAACCCGGCCGGTCTTGTAGGAGCGATGGGAAAAGTAGCGGTGGTACCCTGCGGTGATGGCCAGCATCCTCAGGTAATAGCTGGCAATTGCCAACACAACCATCTCAATACTGATTCCGGTTTGGATCGCCCACAGGCCCATCAGATGAACAAGAAAGAACGGAATCGCGGTAGCCCATTGAATGGTCTCCGACCCAGACTGAGAACTGATGGAATCGTCCGATAGTCTAGTCATAGTTCGCACTCATCGTTCACCGCCCTCTTCACACGTTCGTGTAGGGTTAGAACCGTCGGCTGCGGAAAGCGGAGCCATTGTACTTTATCGCACGTAGCCTGAAAAGGAGGTAATTTCCCGGGAAGGAAAATATTTTGCCCTACCCGGGAGGCGGCTGAAACCGATCCGCTACCCATTTTACGGTCCCCGTTTCGACAGCGACCGACCGCATGTCGCGTATTCTCACCCTTGTCATCCAACCTGCGGAATGAGACAGTACGCACAATCCTTCCGTGACCGATCCAGCCGGAGAACAGGCCGGTGAACGGTACCATAATCCCCGTCCCAATGGGAGCGCCAACATATCGCTTGACCTGGTCTGTCTCCAAGCACAGTATACACATACGACGTTTCTGCCTCGCCGACTGCCTTATCAATCACGCGTCCCGCTCCTTCCTCACGCGATTGATGCTCCAGTCTCCGCCGCCCGAACGCCAGTAGCACGTGTGGGCTTTCACAAAACACTGATGCGCCCTGCTTTCTGCACGTATCCTCGACGCACAGAGAAATCAGCCGGAGATTGAGAAACCCGACCATGCTGATGCGAGAGAGCAGGCTCATCCGGATAGACGCTCGCCGAAGATGACAGGTTCATAAGGAGGCATCACAATGGCACAGCAAAGACCCATTACCGGCCGCATACTTGAATTCCTTGAAGGCTCAGCGGAATACGAGTTCGAGGCCTTGGTTGCTCGTTACCCTGAATTTACCTGGAACGAGTTCTTTCAAGAAGTCGGTCGCTTGAGTCGAGCGGGACAGATCATCATTACGAGAGGGGTCGGAATCTTCACCATCAAACACGCAGCAGCGTGAGCATGTACCGGAGAGGATCCGACGCCAGGAGCAACGCTCCGGTGCAAAGCAAGCCGGCATCTCCTGCCTCTCCTCGCCATTCATCCAGCTGTACGGAGCGACCGGCTTAGCCGTACCTGGCGCAGCAAAGATGGGATTTCGCTCGCGCCTTGCGGTAGAATAGATTTGTATCACGTCGAGGTTCACTTCGAGGCGCGCATGGCAGCGGACAACCGGCCTCAGCGGAAACAGACCCCTCGCGAGCAGGCACTCAAACTCTTTCCCTGGATTTGCGCTCACTGCGGGCGCGAATTTGAGGGTAAGAAACTCAGCCAGCTCACCGTCCATCATAAGGACCACAACCATCAGAATAATCCGCCCGACGGAAGCAACTGGGAATTACTCTGCCTCTATTGCCACGACAATGAACATCAGCGGTATCAGGCCGTCGACGCACCAGGCGCGGCCACGCCGGACCGGCAACAAGATACCCCTTCACCCTTCACGCCTTTCGCACGCCTCGCAGCTCTTCTGAAACGCACCACCTAGTCCATCAGAAACCAGTGCCCTGCACACGGCGCATTTGCAGCTCTGGAGCATCGCGCTCTTTCAAAGCCGGACGGCGCCACGACGAAATCCCACCCCTCATACATCCTCCGGGTGATGATTGCTCTTCCCTATATGCAGTAAACTCGCTACATCCAGCATTTCTGTCACCAGAACCAATACTTTGTCGTTGGAGTTCACATGCCGCACGTGTTGATCATTCATGAAGTCGAGAGCTACAAGACCTGGAAAGCGATTTTCGACCGGGCAGCCGGTATCAGAAAGACTGCCGGAGAAATCCGCTATCAGCTTCTACGATACGATACCGACGCCAACCGCATCGTCCACTTTTCGGAATGGTCGTCCTTAGATCAAGCTCGTCGTTTCTTTGAGTCCCCGGAGTTGGTCGAGTTCAGAAAGCACGCCGGGGTCAAAGCACCGGACTTTTTCTATCTGCACGAAGTCGAGCACGGCCTGCTCTAAATGCACAACGGTCACGTCAATACCCCCATCATGAGGCTACAACCAGGAGGGAACGGTCATGCGGTTTGTCAAAGTGAATGATGAAGAACGTGCTGGTGAGGTCGCAATTAATCTGGATCTCGTCCGCGAGGCGCACTTTGGTGGAGGATTATTGCATCTCTATTTTGAACGGAGCTCGTCTGCACAGGATGACATGACGTTCACCGGCGAGAATGCTCAGAAGATCTGGGCTGCTATGGGATAGAACGCTGGACAGCGGAGTGTAGCGGAAGATTCGCCTTCACGATGGACGCGGGATGCGCCCAAAGCCCGGGAGAGAGGTCTAAACCGCCTCCTCGTCTTTCCGATCAAACGCTTCTGCATGGTCGGAAACCTGACCACGCTCGTCAATAATCCAATGTTGTGAACCCGAATATCGCCCTCACAGTCTCCCAATGCCCTACACCCTTCGAGCTAGAACCCGCTTATCATCGCCCACCTAACTCCATGAAATAACTTGCCATTTATCCGCCAATCCCCAAATAACTATCACACCAATCTACACTGAGAGATCGGCTCAAGAGGGCCTCCCATCATGCGGTTTACGATAATTTCTCAAGTGCTACATTTAATAGTAGCGAGCCCCCAACTGACGTGCGGGAAACATGCGTCTGTCATGGAGCCTCATACTCACGCTCACATTAATACTGCCTCCCACGCTCGTGTGGGGAGGAGATGGATCGATACCAGACCAAACTCTTGAGAACTGGAGCGCGCTGTTTTCTGATCCAACCCCTCAGACCGATCTCAAGCCTGCCTCCCCTGCGCTCTATCAAACCAGTCTGACATCGACATACTTTGCTCCTCCGCCCACGGTGACCGCCACGCGGCTGCAGAATCTGACGCCGGAAACGGAACAACCCCGCACGCACGGACTGCTCTCCTCGATCAACGTACTCAACGGCATGCTTGTGACAGAAGCGGAAATGGCAAAGAGCGAGGGCGGCGCGACCTGGCTACAGAACAAGATCGCCGGTGATACTCGAGATGACGCAGCCAGTCGGATGCTGCGGCTCGGCATTACCGGCACGGCAGGCTCCATACGATACGGCGCGCTCTATCGCTCAGCCGGCCAAGCCTTTCTGAATGGGCCTGATCTGGCGATGCGTGAAGTCTGGGGAGAATGGAAGTCCGGACAGACGACGCTACGGAGCTCCGTTGGACAGCAATGGAATAATGTGACCGGCGACACGACACGACTGAGGCTGGGACAAACCTACGGCCGACTGGGCCTCGCCTGGAAGAGCCCCGGTTTGCCTGAGCTCATGCTCACCTACTCGAACACGGGTATCAGTAGTTCCGCGGAACCCCTCGGGATAGCACCACAACGAAATCATACTCATACGCTTGAAGGAGCGTTGGCCTACGCCGGTGCAACCTGGAATGCCCGTCTCACCTCTGCGTACATCCTGGGGAGTGATCTGCAACGAGGTGGGGCGGAGAGTACCGTTCGCGTGCAAACGCTCACCGCTGCCATTCGCCCGTTGAATACCCTGACCATCACCCCTACGTTGGGATACCGGGAAGAAATTCAGGACTGGTCGGGCACGCGAATCGAATCGCCATCCGCCTCTGTAGCGGTGCAATACCGGCACAATCAGCGCGTGTGGCTGAGTGCCACAGGCAACTACGCCAGCACCCACTCAAGTGATGGACTCATTGACACACAACAAGTCGGCGGAAAGGGCATCCTGGCCTGGGACCTTCAGCGCTCGCAGGCCTGGGCCACGCTGCTGTCTTTCGAAGCCGGCTATAACCGCCTCACGAACAACCTGTCACCGTCAGCCGATGTCGCAGACATCTCCGGCATCATCAAGCTGATACTTGCCGCTCACTAATCCCGCTCGATCACCCCGGCCTGCCGCACGGAGGGGTGGACCAAACCGACCCTGACCACGTAGAATGCGCGACCGGTTTTCATTGACGGCTCCGTCTCTGACGTTGCGGAGACACCGGCAGGGCTCATCTACTATTGCAATGGCTATAAAGGGGTTGTCATGAGTGTGAAATGTGGAATCGTCGGGCTGCCCAATGTGGGCAAGTCTACCTTGTTCAATGCGCTGACCAAGTCAGGTATCGCCGCGGAAAATTATCCGTTCTGCACGATCGAGCCGAATATCGGCATCGTCGAAGTGCCGGATACGCGCATGCAGGCGCTGGCGGACATCGTCAAGCCGCAACGGATGCAATATGCCACGACTGAGTTTGTGGATATCGCCGGGTTGGTAGCCGGCGCCTCGAAAGGTGAAGGGTTGGGCAACCAATTCCTCGCGACGATTCGCGAGACCGACGGGATTGTCAACGTGGTGCGCTGCTTCGAAGACGACAATGTCATACACGTGTCCGGCAAAGTCGATCCATTGTCCGACATCGGGACCATTGTCACAGAGCTGGCCCTCGCTGACCTCACCACCGTGGAAAAAGCTCAGGAGAAAAATCTGAAAGCAGTCCGCGCCGGCGAGAAAGACGCCGCCAAGCTGGGCGAGCTGCTGGTCCAGGTCGCCGCTTGCCTGAATGAAGGCAAACCCGCACGCACGATGAAATTGGACCAGGCGCAACGCGCCTTATTGAAACCGCTCTGCCTGCTCACGATGAAGCCGGTGATGTACGTGGCCAATGTCTCTGAAAAGGGCTTCACGAACAATCCACTCCTGACCCGCGTGGAGGAGTATGCCGCGAAAGAAGGCGCGCCGGTCGTGGCCATTTGCGCCGCGCTGGAATCAGAGATCGCCGTGCTCTCGGATGAAGAAAAGAAAGAGTTTCTCGCCGACACCGGCATGACAGAACCGGGCCTCAACCGTCTGATTCGCGCCGCTTATCAGCTATTGGGATTGCAGACCTACTTTACGGCAGGCGTGAAGGAAGTGCGTGCCTGGACCATTCATGTCGGCGATACCGCCCCGCAGGCCGCCGGTGTCATTCACGGCGACTTTGAGAAAGGCTTTATTCGCGCCGAGGTGATCAGTTACGACGACTTTATCGCCTGCAAAGGCGAAGCGGGCGCGAAAGAGAAAGGCAAGATGCGGCTGGAAGGCAAGGAGTACGTCGTCCAAAACGGCGATGTCATGCACTTCCGGTTCAATGTCTAGCCCCGACCATGGATCAGCCGCCGCCCAAGTCTCATCCGCGCGATCCCTTGCACGGGATCACGCTGGAAATGATCGTCACCCAGCTGGTCGAACGCCATGGGTGGGAAGAGTTAGGCCGGCGGCTTCCCGTACGCTGCTTTCTCAACAACCCCAGCATCAAATCCAGCCTCACGTTTCTGCGCAAGACACCCTGGGCACGCGAGCGGCTTGAACTGATGTACATCGTGGAACGGACATGACCCGGCGATCGAATCAGCCTTCCCCCACGCTCTGCTGACACCGTTTCACGAGAAAGCACGACCACACCATGGCCCCCAATGCCACCATCTTCAAAGCCACCTTGCATATCGCCGACATGGATCGGCACTACTATGAAGATCACGCCGTGACGTTGGCTCGTCATCCGTCTGAGACCGATGAGCGCATGATGGTAAGACTGCTGGCCTTCGCACGACACGCACACGACGCCCTCCTGTTCGGCCGCGGCATTGGTACGGAAGACGAGCCGGCGCTATGGCAAAAAGATCTCACCGGTGCGATCGATCTCTGGATTGAGGTGGGTGAGCCAGATGAAAAGGTCATACGACAGGCCTGCGGTCGCGCAACCCGGGTTGTCGTCTACTCCTACGGTGGAAGAGGAGCCGATCGGTGGTGGGAGAAGACCAGCACTACCCTCTCTCGTTGCACGAATTTGACCGTGATCAACATCCCGCAGGACGAAAGCCGCGCGTTGGCCCAGCTGGCACAACGGAGCATGGATCTCCATTGCTCCATCCAGGACGGACAGATCTTGATCGGCGATGGCACCACTGCCGTACAAATCGAGCTCGCCACCATGCATCCAACCGCACCCTGACCTACCTGAATAGAGTTCAGGCTTAGCTTAGCGCAGCACTCACCATATCCCCCCGGTCCGCTACGATTATCTTCGTCCGTATGTCTGAGAACAGAGCTACGGCCACCCGGCCCTAGGCTCCCTCTACCTAAACCGGCTACACTGTCCTCCTAACCTACTGGAGGTCTGTTATGAGGGCTAAGGAGGCCGGTCCTTCGTCCAGCAAACACGAACCGAAAGCCAATTCCCCCTGCACACACAGCCGCATGGTCGAGGATGAACAGACGCCTGATGGAAAGAAATCCGGTCGCCTGATCTGTATGGAATGTGGCACCGTGCTCCCCGATGCTCCGCCGATCACCTGATAGACTAAAATCCACGAAAACTGACTGTTCGCTCAGGAGATTTTCTAGTCCACTCATCTCCCGCGTGATAGGCTCTTTCCTACAATGGTTGCTATGCTCTCCTGGGTTGCGCTCTCCCTTCTCATAGGATTTTCTCTCCCTGATAAAGGTATGGCCGCCACGTCAGCCTATGGTCAAACCACAGAAGGCCTTGATCTCAATCGGGTGCAATTCGTAATCTCCGCACCGCCGGAATTCACTTCACGGTTGGCCCAACAGGCCAGATCCCTCTTTGCCAAGGCCGGGCTCCCTCTGCCCGATTCAGAAGACCAGGACAGGCCACTCATCGCCACACTCACGCTGACACTCGATCCTCAACCATTGAGGAACAGCTGCCCTGAACACATGCTCTATGCCCCATCTCTCGCGCTCACTGAACCAGTCCTCATCCCGAGAAACTCAGTCATCATGGACAATGTCACCTGGCTCGCCCACACAGGTGCTCAGGTACAGAAGTCTGTCACAATCGCCGACCTTGAGCACGACCTTGAAGAATTTATCAACCAGTTCATCGCAGACTACCGTTCGGTAAACGCCGGATCACGGTCCTCAATACCCGGAACCGCCTCCGCAGTGCCGCATCCAGAGGCCCCACATCCAGACGCTGCCACAACTGCTCCGGAGGCCCTTCACAGCGACTCCGCATTGAAAGGGCTGCGCATCGATCAGCTTCAGATCTCCGTATCGGCTGGGCGATTCAGTCACGCGCTCACGGCCCGGGCCCTGCAACAATTCAACGAGGCCGGACTTGCCCTCTCTCCCGGCCAGCATCACAACGGCCGACTCACACTCGGCGTGGAACTGACTCAGCAGTCTCTGGAAGACCGATGCCCCGGAAAAGTCCTCTATGAGTCCGGCCTCTACCTTGTCGAACCCATTCAGCTCACACGCAACCCGCGAGTATCGATCTGGAGCGATACCTGGCTGCGTGAGACAACGCTTGTCGTTGGCCCACGTTCACGAGAACAACTCGAGTCCGACCAGGATGCCTTACTCCGACAGTTCATCCATTTCTTGAAGACGCACTGACCAGGGTGAGATCCCTTCATTGCTTCCTCAGTGACCAGGATTTACAATTCTACAATTCCCTCTCCTGCCGCTATCAACGCGCCGACGGAGAACCATGGTGGAGTTGAAGTGATGAAGGAAAAGAAACGCATTCCCACGGATGGCGAGCCGATCCAATGGAAGAGTCCATTTGCAGCGTTGGGGAAGATTACGCTCCCACGGACCACGGCTGAGCAGCCTCTACCTACACATGCAGAGCCGGCCCTAAAGAAACACCGCGGACGGGTGGATATCATCAGACAGACCGCTCATCGAGGGGGAAAGACCGTCACCGTGGTGACAGGCTTTGTCGGAATCAGCCAGGCTGAAAAAGAACGGCTCGCAAAGAGCATCCAGACAGCCTGTGGAGCCGGCGGCACAGTCAAAGAGGGACGGATCGAGATTCAGGGTGACCGGAGAGAACTGATCGCACGCATGCTAACGGATGCCGGATTTCGCCCGGTGTTTGCCGGCGGATAAACAGCATCTTCATCTTGCCTCAGAGGAAAGCACTCCACGCTTTCAGATAGAGACGCCCACCGTGGGTGAGACTCGATCCAGCACATGCTGAGGAAGAAATGCCGTCAGATCCTGCGGCTGCATGACGGACAACAGCCGCTCGATCCGCTGTTCGTTGGTTCCCCCCATTGGCATATCTGCCGCCATCAATGCGTCCATCAATTCTCGCGAGGTGAGCTGGCGAAGAAATTCCTGAGCCAAATGATTCAACTGAATCTGTGAAAGATGCTGGTGCCCACCGGCCTGTGCTTCCATGCTTAACTCCTTTACAGTGCGTGTGACCTGTCAATAACGCCAACATTGGAAGAATACCGAACACCTTGGATTTGCGCATTCCCCAGTATGGTTACCTCAAAAGGAGGGTGCGACGCTCCTCGCCAGCGCGTTACGGCTCAATCTCCCTGTGCTTTCAGTCCCTTCCATAGGTAGACATTTCCACCGTGCTTCGGCTATCATCCCTCCGCATTTCTTCAGCAAATACAACCAAGTGGCGGTGTAGCTCAGTTGGTAGAGCAGCGGACTCATAAGCCGCGGGTCTCCCGTTCAATCCGGGACACCGCCACCATATTTTCCACCAGCTTATTACTGTCTACTTATCACAAACTTGCCCAGTCACAGTTGGAACCTAAATCATAGTCGGTTACCCTCATCGCGGTTCACCTACCCTACAGACCCTTTGAGCTCTATTTAACCCACGGTTGGCTCTTTCCTGCCTGCCTGAACTGCCCCCTCCTGATGGCTGATACTTCCTCAGTTCCATCCTGGTACTACGTGAGCCGGAACCGGCCACGGGCGAGACATCTCGGAACCCATCCAACTTGGTGAGGTCCAGTCTGAGTTCCGGTCCGAATCCGAATCCTCGCCAGATTCGATCATCGGCAACCGACGAAGTCATATCGAACACCCGGCCTGACTGTTCGAACTACATCAAGATTTCGCCACATAACCGGATATATTCCTAGAGTGCGTGAGAAGCAGAGGGATATCGAGTGGCGGCGAATTGTCAGTGAAAAAATTCCGCGCCGGCGTGGGATTGGAGAAGAAAACTGAACTGAACCGCCTATAACTTAGCTACCCTACTAAAGAGGGGTATCTATTCTAAGTGATTGAACATATGGTTCGCGCCGATGAGCATGCCGGTGCGAAGTACGTGGCGGTTCACAAAACAACGGAAAAGAATTTCGATCGGTCGTTCAGGCAATTGCGCTCGAACGACCTTTTTATTGCCCCCTGAGGCCTAATTACTTGAGAGGAGATCCGGCATGAAACAACCGAATCTGCAACACCTTAGGTTGGCTCGACACCTCACATTCGGCTTCTCTCTCCTTCTTGCAATCCCTTGTGCTGTCTCCCAGGCTCAAGTAGGTACGCCGATTACATCCTCCGGCCTCAACACGACGGTGTCTGCACCCATTACTCTGCCGAGTGGCCAGACCCAATTCAACATTACAGGTGGAACGAGACCGGGTGGTGGAGCGAATCTGTTTCACAGCTTTGGCAACTTTAATGTTCCTAACAACAACATCGCGAACTTTCTCAATAACTCAGGTCTTCCTACATCTAACATCCTCGGCCGCGTGACTGCTGGCAATCCCTCCAATATCTTTGGAACCATCCAAACCACCAACTTCGGGAACGCGAACCTCTTTCTGATAAATCCCGCCGGCATCGTCTTCGGCCCAAATGCCACATTGAATGTGGGAGGGTCAGTCACCTTCACCACCGCAAACTATCTGCGCATGACCGATGGCGCATTGTTCAATGCACGTCCTGGTCCTGCCGATGCCCTTCTGACTAGCGCCCCCGTCGCAGCGTTTGGCTTCTTGGGCTCAAATCCTGGCGCGATTACCGTCCAGGGCAGCCATCTTTCAGTGGCTGACGGAACAGGTATCTCACTGATCGGAGGGAATATTACTGTCCAAGCAGGCACCCTCACGGCTCCGAGCGGGCAGATCAATCTCGTCAGTATCGGAAAGCCGTTGCATTCGAAAGTGGGGGGAGAAGTCTCGAACGGAGGTGGATTTGCCGCGACGGGCTTCAAGAATCTTGGCACCATCAGCCTCACGCAAAGCAGCACCATTGACACCAGTACAAACCCGGGCAGTGGAAATCCGGCAGGACGAGTATTGATTCGCGGCGGCCAATTTGTCATGGATGCCTCTTCTATTAAAGCCGTCACAACCACCCCCAGCTCGGCTCAAGCTGTTGTGGGCGGTAACGTTGAAGTGACCGCCGAGCATGTCACCCTCTCGAATCACAGCAGTCTAAATACCAGCACATCTGGAGGCAGCGACTATCCATATCCATCTGGCGGTAATGCAGCGGGAAACATCACCTTCAATGCAGAAACATTTTCGGCAACAGATTCAACCATCGCTGCCAACGTCGGGAATAATGCTGGCAGCGGAGGAGCCGTGACGATTCAAGGTTTCAAGCCAGGTTCCAGCGCCAAGACGGTTAGTCTCACGGACACGCAGGTCGATGCGGGCATCGGGTTTACTGGAGTGGGAGGAACCATTGCGATTCGCGCTCATGATATTGCGCTAAACCAGAGCGACCTGAGGGCGCCTGCAGCGGAGCGACTTGGAGGATCCATATCGCTCGTGAGCACCGGTCGTATCGAAAGTCACGACAGCACATTTGTTGCCAACAGTTTTTTTGGCTCCGGTGGTCCCATCTCCTTCGAAGCAGGGAAAAGCATTGACCTTACTAATACGGCGATTACCAGTCGCGGCTCTGGCACCAATGGTGGGAATATTACACTAGCGGCGCCACGTATCTGGATCAAGAGAAGTACGCTAGACGCACAAAGTGCGGGCAATGGCCATGGCGGCACGATCAGCATTACGGGAAAGGAATCTGTGAGGCTCAGTGATTCCGCTCTTTCTGCAGGCAATGTCCTGAATCCTCCGTTCAGCATACCGAACAACCATGCTGATGGTGGCACCGTTCACATCGATGGAGGAGCTAAATTTACAAGTGAACAGAGCACAATATCGGCAGGCTCCTTGATTGGTAATGGGGGCACAATCCACGTGGAAGCCAAGAAGGCTACGATGACTGATACGGTGCTCACGACCGCGGTCTCGGGTGGTCCGCAGACGGTCGGGGGTAGTATCACCGTGGATGCGAAGAACGTGACGATAAAAAACAGCCAGATTCTCAGCACCGCCACGGAAGGGCAAGGCGGCACCATCGAAATCACAAGTCACAACCATCATCCAGTTACCAACAGCGTCATTGACGCCACGTCTCAACTTGGCACGGATGGGACCGTGACCATTCATTGATGGCCCGGCTGAGTTGGTTCTGAGCAATGGTTCCGGCGCGGAACCTATATCAACAATGAGGGTACCGATAAGGACGGGAATATAACTCGTTCGGCTCAAACAGTGACGGTGCGGGAATGGCGGCACTCATTCTGTTACCGCATCAGGTGAGAGGGTCGCAGGCATTATTTCTATTGATGCCGGCCAACTCATATTGAGCAATGGGGCGACCATCAACGTATCGACCGAAGAAGCGGGCGCTGATGGATCTATTGAGATTACCGTCAACTCTGCGTTCGTTAGCAAGACCCTTATAGTGCGAACTGCCTCGGTGCAGGTCCAGAGAGGCAACGTCGACATCGCGCCGATCAGATTCCCTCGTAACCTCCCCCTAGATCAAGACAGTCATCAGAGAAGGTTTCTGGCACAATAGCACCCTAGCCGGGGGAGCTAACGGCCTCTCTTCTAATTTTCTGTCGATGGCGAGAAGTGTGAGGTAGAAGTGATTCTGAACAGGGGACCGGACAGAAACGGGGTAAGTTGTCCGCACTGTTCATCAGTGGAATGCCGCCGGTCCGTTCGACGTAGCTGGCGAGACTTGTTCTTTCGAATGTTAGGCATGTTTCCATGGCACTGCCATGGATGCAAGAAGCGCTTTTATCGGCGGAAACGGTCTCAGATCTGATGACCGCCGTACACGACTTCTGCTCGGAGGATCGGTGCTATGGATACGGAAGTCTTTCAACTTAGTAATTCGCTAACCACCGCTCTCCACCTTGAGAAGCCCTATTCTTGACGGTCGACGAAATAACGCGTCGTTTATCCCCTGATGGATCATCCGCTAACACGATCCTCATGGGTTGCGTGGTGATCCGAGTGTCGCCAGCAGGACCCTCACCGACTTCTGAATCAATGTCACATAGACGTCGATATCGTAGGCAATAGTGCCATCGCCTCCGGCCACGGCGCGCACGCGATCTTCGGGCAATGCCGCCTTACTCTGGCAGATCACATAGTGAATGGTCTCTCCCGGCTGCACCGGCACCCCGCGACGCTGAAGTTCTTTTGCCGCAAGACTGGTCTGGGTCGCATGGCGATAGTGCTCCGGCGCTTGCGTCAGCGTCTTCCCGATCGCTACCTCTTCGATCGACGCGCGCCCCTCGCGCAGATAGCGGCAATAGTCCTCGGTCAACGCCTCGATCTCCGGAATCCGTATCCGCAACTCCGCAATCGTCTGCCCCTGCCCCATCCGCTGCAACACTTCCGATTGAAACCGCTTTACAATGAGCGGGGCATCGGATCGCCGCACTTCGAGTCCGCGTACCTTCATCCGCCCGTTGTCGAACAGTCCGGCGAACTGATTGTGCACCGGCATGCGTGGATTGACGCGGGACGGCAGAAAGCCGATCCATCGATACAGGCCTTCGACGACAATCGGCAATTCTGTCTGTGTACTGATGTCGGCCGCCAACCGGTCGTAGGCGTCTCGCCCGGCGCCCGGCTTCTGCAGCCAGAGCGAATCGACGATGGCGTGCAGGAAACGAAAGCCCTGCGACTCGGCGATCTCTTTCGCGCGCAGCAGCACCTCGCGGCTATAGGCCGTGACCGCCTCATGCGCTTCGATTCTCCCGAAGCGCGCGTTCTTGTAGCCGAGATAGCCGAACGATACGACCAGCAGCCACTTCAGCGCCGTCTGGCGCTGATCGATGATCTGACGCATCGCGTCATCGGACGCCGTCTTGAGCTGCTGTTTATACTGCGCCCGTTTGGCAAGGAGCGGGGCCAGCGTCCGGGGAATCAACCCCTGCGAGATCCGGCAGGTATGATGGGCGATCTCCGGCACGTGCGCGGCAGGATTCTCCGCGCAACATCGGCAATTGACGGTCTCCGGCGACACATTGAAGCGGGTCATGATCGCGGGATACATCGAGGCAAAATCCAGCTCGCCGACGCCTTCGTGATAACCGGAGATCGGCGCATAGGTCAGTCCCCCCTGATCCGTCTCCAGAAACTCCACCCCCGTCTTAAATTCCTCCACCTGCTGTTTGCGATAGGGAATGAGAATCCCCGCCCGATGGGCTTGCTCGAGCTGCATGGACGTAATCCCGGTCCCGGTGGTTGTGCGTGCCATCTGCTGGATCGGCACTTTCGTGACGCGCGATTGCTCGAACAGTCCGGCCAGGCCGGTCTCCGACAAGGCGAAGGAGTTCTGCCGATCGAGATGGAGCCGGCCATAGAGCGTCCGCTCGCCGGCGTGAGCCAGCACCCGCCCGTACGACATATAGGAGCGCGGCGCGCGAGTGCCGATTGCATGAGCCGGATCACGGTTCAAGCTCAACGGCATGCGCATCTGCGCGGACATCCGCAGCAGGCGGGGCAGAATGTAGGAGTCCCCCCAATCAGTCAGCAGAATATCCGGATCATGCCGCTGTAACAGAGCCTCGACGGTCTGGAGAAATTCCGCCGGATCGTCTCCATTAAGGACGCGCTCCTCGCCCTCAATCCGTATAACCAGTTGAAACACCCCGCCATGGTTCGGATTCGGCGAGGCGCCTTCCAGCAGAAACTCCATGAACCGGAGAGGCGGAAGATGATAATCCGTCTCCCATGGCGACTCGCGCACGGCGATCATCCGCACGACCGCGTCGGCAGTGATCTCTACCTCACAACGACAGAGGGGAAAGAGTCCGCGGTCATAGAAATAGCGTTGCGGCAGCGCGATATCGGCATGGTAGAAACGGAGCTGCGGTACATCCGTCATGAGCCGTTTCACCGCCTCGTGGAATCTGGTCGGCTGCAGAATCGACACGTCGCAGACCGGAATCGTGTCAGCCGACCATAGCTCACAGCGCTGAATGTGGTTCACCCGATAAGCGATTCGCTGGGCCGTGAGGAGGCGCCCGGCTACGGCAAGATCAGCTGATGACCCGGCAAGGTAGAACGACGGACGATAGGGATCGACCAAACGGCAGCGGATT